>CAZEUW010000140.1:0-6860 GCA_964515425.1 uncultured Gemmatimonadota bacterium
CCCGGGCCGACGGCGTCGCCGCGGAGACGCTGGCCGCCACGCTCGGGGCGTGGCGCGAGGCGCTCGGACGCCGCTCCCTGCTCGTGGTCGGACCCGACGCGGCCACCGCGTGTGTGTGGCGGACCGAGCTGGCCACCGATCTGGCGGGCCGCGGGATCGAGGTCCGGGCGACCACCCTCGACGCGTGGGAGTCCCGGGGCGGCTCCGCGGACCGGACCGGTCCTCCGGAGTCGGACGGGCGCCCCGCGGCCCCCTTCCTCGCGGCGGCGCCCCCGGAGCTCGGCGCCGTGGCCGGGCGGCTGCCCGCGCGCTCCGAGCTGTTCGGGCTCCGACCGGGGCCCGGTCCGGAGCTCCGCCGCCACCTGCTCGGCCTGCCACACGGGTCGGTCGTGGCCGTCGTCTCCGACTCCGGCCGCATCCGCTCCGAGGTGGCCCGGTTCGCCGCCGTGCTGCGGGGCGGCGAGGTGGCCGTGATCGACGCCGCCCCCGACGATGAAGGCATCCACCGGGCCCTGTCGGTGGCGCGCTTCGTGCTCGTCGACGTCTGCTGCCGGGAGCGCGGCCTCGCGCTCCCCCGGAGGTCGGAGGGGCGCTGCTTCCGGCACCTCGACCCCGCCACCGCCCGGGTGCTGGAGGGCTACCTGCAGCGGGGACCGGGCCGGCGAGGAGGAGTCCGAACGCCCGAGGAGGTCCGATGAAGGTCCAGATCGTCCGCGCGAGCGTGCCCGAGGCCTCGCGGCAGCGCTACCTGGCCGCGTGGGCCGAGTGGAGCGGCACGCTGCTGCCGATGGGAATCGACGCCCAGCTCCTCGAGCGGGAGGACGAGGCCGGCCGCTTCGTCGAGCTGACCTGGTTCGAGGAGGGCGAGGAAGCCGCCATCGGCGACGACCGGCTCGTGCGGGCCAACGCCGAGCTCTCCGCGGCGGCCGACGAGCGCGTCGGCGACCAGGCGTTCTTCCGACCGCGCAAGGGCACCGGGAGGACCGGGACCGAGGAGGCGTAGCCGAGCCGGGGGGGCCGCCGCTCAGCCCTCGAGCGCCTCCCGCACGGCCTCGGCCAGCGTCACGATCCGGAAGCCCCGGTCCCGCGCCGCGCCGATCAGCGCGGCCACCAACCCGAGGTCGTGCACGCCGGCGTAGCAGGGGTGGTCGTAGACGACGGCGAGCGAGCGGATCCCTTCGAGCCGGGCCACGAAGTCGTCCACGATCTCCCGCTCCGTCAGCCCCCTCGCCCGCGAGTGCTCCAGGTAGGCCACGCCGCCCGGCTCGCCCGTGACGTTGGTGGCGACCGCGGCGAGCCCCGGCGCTTCGGGCACACGGGAGACCCCCTCCCCCTCGCCGTGACGGTCCGCGACGTACTCGAAGCCCATCCCCGCGAGGACCTCCGCCAGCCCCTCGGGCGAGACCCACCCGGGCGAGGAGAAGCCGGCGGGCGTGCGGCCCAGCAGCCGCCGGAGGGGCTCGAGGCCGGCGCGCACCTCGCGCGCCACCCGGTCCGGAGCCCAGTCCGAGGCCCGCGCCTGCCAGGTCCCGTGGTTGCGCCCGCCGTGCAGGCCCAGCTCGTGGCCCTCGTCGCGCACCCGCTCGAGCACGTCGAGGTGGCCCGCGCCGACCTCCGGGTCGAGCAGCGCGGTCGCCGCCCAGCCCGCCGGGCCGAGCTTGCGGAGCGGGGTCAACTTCTCCGCGGTCGCCGGTCCGCCGGCTCCCGGCGAAAGCCACCGCCGGAGCGTCTCGGCGCGGGCGACGCTGCGGCCCATGTTGACGAAGAAGGTGAAGCGGGCGTCGATCTCCGCGGCCAGCTCCAGCAGCGCCGGGGTCCCGTCGCGGACGCACCGGTACGTGTCGACGTCGAAGCGGAAGCAGAGCGACCGGCTCGCCTTCCGGTCCTCGGAGCTCTCGGCCATCTCTCGTCCCCCGGATGCGTGGCGGCGCGGGCGGTCAAGTGTGCGCCACTCCCCGACGCGCCGTCCAGGGTCGGGCCCCACGGCGGCGGAGTGGTCACGCCCTCTGGAAGATGATAGCGTGCGGCCCCGATCACCGATCGTCTCGTGGAGGAGTAGCGCATGACGGTGCCGGACGTGGGAGAGCTGCTCGGCCTCCGGGGGCGCGTCGCCCTGGTCACCGGGGCGGGCGGCGGCATCGGCGCGGCCGTCGCGCGGCGGCTCGCGGAGGCGGGGGCCGACGTCGCCGTCCACTACCGCTCGAGCGCCGAGGGCGCGGACCGCACGGTGGCCGCGGTCGAGGCGGCCGGCGGGAACGCCGTCACGCTGCGGGCGGACGTCGGCGACCCCGGGGAGGTGGAGGCGATGTTCGAGGGCTGCGCGGACCGGCTCGGCGTCCCCACCGTCCTGATCAACAACGCCGGGATCTACCCGGTCGCGCCGCTGCTCGAGATCGAGCCGGAGGAGTGGGAGGAGGTGGTCCGGACCAACCTCCACGGCGTGCAGCACTGCACGCGGGCCGCCGCCCGGCGGATGGTCGAGCGGGGCGAGGGCGGCGCGATCGTCCACGTCTCCTCGATCGAGGGCGAGGTTCCGATGCGCGGCCACGCCCACTACAACGCCGCCAAAGCCGGGGTCTCGATGCACGCCCGGACGGCCGCGGCGGAGCTGGGCGGCCACGGCATCCGGGTGAACGCCGTCGCCCCCGGCCTGATCGGACGGCCCGGCCTGGAGGAGGACTGGCCCGAGGGCGTCGGTCGGTGGCGCGGGCGCTGTCCCCTCGGCCGGCTCGGCGAGGCCGCCGACGTCGCCGACGCCTGCCTCTTCCTCGTCTCGCCGGCGTCCCGCTGGATCACGGGCACGACGCTCCGGGTGGACGGCGGCTTCCTGAGCGCCGGCATGATGCAGCCGTGAGGCCGCTGGGCTCGCTGGAGGGGCGCGCCGTGCTGGTGACCGGCGCCGCCCGCGGCATCGGCCGGGCCGTCTGCCGGGCCGCGGCCGAGGCGGGCGCCGACGTCGTGGTCACCGACCTCGAGGTCGGGGCGCTCGAGGGGACGGCGGGGGAGGTGGAGGCGGCCGGCCGCCGCGCGATCCCCCTCGCCATGGACGTCACCGAGCCGGGCGCCGTCCGGGAGGCCTTCGACCGCGGGCTCGAGGAGCTCGGTCGGTTGGACGGGCTCGTGAACAACGCGGGCGCGATCGAGATGGGTCCGGCGATCGAGGCGAGGTCGGAGGCGTGGGAGCGCCAGTTCGGCGTCAACGTGCACGGGCTCTTCCGCTGTTGCCGCGCGGCGGCCGAGCGGATGGACGACGGCGGCGCCATCGTCAACGTGGCCTCCAACGCCGGCAAGGTCGGCTATCCGAACATGGCCGGCTACAACGCCTCGAAGGCGGCCGTGATCAACCTCACCCGGAGCCTCGCCTCCGAATGGGCCGCCCGCGGCATCAACGTCAACGCGGTCTGCCCGGGCGGCGTCGACACGGCCATGCTGGGGGCGGTGGTCGAGTGGGTGGCCGGGCGGACCGGGGGCGACCCCGAGGAGGTGATGGACGAGATGCCGCCCGAGCAGCTCGGGCGGCTGGTGCGCCCGATCGAGGTGGGCCGGATCGTCGCCTTCCTGCTGTCGGACGACGCCCTCGTGATCCGCGGCCAGTCGATCAACGTCGACGGCGGCGACACGCCCTGCTGATGACCGGGATGGCGGACGGATGACCCGGGCCCCGGACGGCGGATCCACGCTCCTGGTGCACGGCGGCACCGTCGTCACGATGGACGCGGAGCGCCGCGTGCTCGAGGAGGGCGCGGTGGCGGTCGCCGACGGGGCGATCCTCGAGGTGGGCCCCGCCCACGAGCTCCGGCGGCGCCACCCCGAGGCCGAGCGCATCGACGCCGCCGGCCAGCTGGTGCTCCCCGGCCTGGTGAACGCCCACGTCCACGGGCCGGACAGCCTCTTCCGGGGCCTGGTCGAGGACCTCCCGCTCGAGGCGTGGCTCGAGTGCCTGTGGCGCGCCGAGCGCCGGTTCGTCTCGCCCGAGAGCGTCGCGCTCGGCGCCCGTCTGGCGCTCGCCGAGATGCTGTCGGGCGGGATCACCGCGGGGCTGGACATGTTCTTCCATCCCGAGGCCTCGGCCGAGGCCGCCCGGGAGGCCCGCTTCCGGCTGCTGACCGGACCCGTGCTCTTCGACACCGTGGAGCCGGACGGGCTGGCGCCGGAAGAGCAGATCGAGCACGGCGCCGACTTCCTCGAGCGGTGGGCGGACGATCCGCTCGTCGTCGGCTGCGTCCAGCCGCACAACCCCCTCACCGTCGCGCCCGAGCTGATGGTCCGGGGCCGGCGGCTCGCCGACGAGCACGGCGTGCTGCTCCACACCCACTGCTCGGAGACGGCGGCCGAGGTGCGGGCGACCCGGGAGCGCTACGACGCCACGCCGGTGGGCCACCTCGAGGGCCTCGGCGTGCTCGAGGGGCCGACCGTGCTCGCCCACACGGTCCACCTCACCGGGGACGACCTCGGCGTGCTCGCCCGCCGGGGAACGGTCGCCGTCCACAACCCCGTCTCCAACCTCAAGCTCGGGTCGGGGATCGCCGACCTGCCGCGGCTCGGGGAGGAGGGCGTTCCGGTGCTGCTCGGCACCGACGGCCCGGTCTCCAGCAACGACCTCGACCTGTGGACCGCGATGCGCTTCGCGGCGCTCCTGCCGCGGGGCGTGCGGGAGGACCCGACGCTGGCGCCCGCCCGGGAGGTCGTGGAGATGGTCACCCGGCGGGCGGCCGAGGCGCTGGGCCTGGGCGACCGGATCGGGAGCCTGGAGCCCGGCAAGCGGGCGGACCTGATCCTGGTCGACGAGCGCTCGCCGCACCTGACGCCCCGCTACGACGTCTACGCCCAGCTCGTCTTCGCCGCGGGGCGGGGCGACGTCTCCACCGTCCTGGTGGACGGGGAGGTGGTCGTCCGGGACGGCGAGGTGCTCACCCTGGACGTCCCGGGCATCCTGGAGGCGGTCGGCGAGCTGTCGGCGGAGATCGCGGCGTTCGACGCGGCCGGCCCGGGGCGGGCGTCCGGGGACGATGACCGGCCGGGCTCCGGCGACCGTCCACCTGCGTGACGGAGGCCCTGGGGCTGGCCGAGGGCCTGGCGACCGGCTCCCTCCCCCTCCGGGTGCTGAGGGGCGCGCTCGGGATCGGGTTCCTGCTCGCCGCCGGCGCCGCGTTCTCGGTCCATCGGCGGGCGATCGACTGGGGGCTGGTCGCGAAGGGCCTGGGCCTGCAGCTCGCCGTCGGCCTGCTGGTGCTCGAGACCGGCTGGGGCGAGGCGTTCTTCCGCGCCGTGAACCGCGGCTTCGTGGCCCTCGTCGACTACACGAAGGAGGGCGCCCGCTTCCTGTTCGGCGCGCTGGTGGACGGCACCGTCCCGATCGTGCGGGACGGCGCCCGGGTCGACGGCCTCGCGGTCGGCTCCGAGCTCGCCTTCTTCGTGCTGCCCACGATCATCTTCTTCTCCTCGCTGATGACGCTCGCCTACCACCTGGGGCTCATGCAGCGGGTGGTGGGCCTCGTCGCGCGCCTGATGCAGCGGTCGCTCGGGACGAGCGGGGCCGAGACGACCTCGGCCGCCGGCAACATCTTCATCGGCATGACCGAGGCGCCGCTCCTGGTGAAGCCCTTCGTCGAGAAGATGACCATGTCCGAGCTCCACACGGTCATGGTCGGGGGCTTCGCCACCGTGGCCGGCGGGGTGATGGCCGCCTACGTAGCCATGCTGTCGGGCTACTTCCCCCAGATCGCCGGCCACCTGCTCTCGGCCTCGCTCATGGCCGCGCCGGCCGGGATCGTGATCTCGAAGGTGCTCTATCCGGAGACCGGGGAGCCGGCCACCGCCGGCGCGGTCCGGGTCGAGGTCGAGCGCCCCCACGTCAACGCGATCGACGCGGCCTCGGGCGGGGCGGCCGACGGCCTGCGACTCGCCCTGAACGTGGGGGCGATGCTGCTCGCCTTCCTCGCCCTCATCGCGCTGGCCAACGGCCTGCTCGGCCTCGCGGGCGGGCTCGTGGGCCTGGAGGGGCTGACCCTGCAGCGGATCCTCGGCTGGGCGTTCGCGCCCGTGGCCTGGATCATCGGCGTGCCGTGGGACGAGGCGGCCCGCGTGGGGAGCCTGTTCGGGATCAAGGTCGTGGCGACCGAGTTCGTCGCCTTCCAGACGCTGGCCGAGCAGCTCGCGGCCGGCAACGCCCTCTCCGGCCGCTCGCTCGTGATCACGACCTACGCCCTCACGGGCTTCGCCAGCCTCGTGGCCATCGCGATCGAGATCGGCGGCATCGGGGGCATCGCCCCTTCCCGGCGGTCGGACCTGTCGCGGCTGGGCATCCGGGCGATGATCGGCGGACAGATGGCGACCTGGATGACCGCCTGCCTGGCGGGGGTGCTGGTGGGGTAGGAGGTCGGCGGCGAGCGGGGCTCCGGGCGGGGAGCCTCCGGGGGGTCCGGCCCCGGAACTTGAGGGTCCCCACCGGATAGGCTATAGTGGCCGGCCCGCCGGGACGGCCCCGGGATCCTGCCGGGCGCCGGAGGCCGGGCGATCGCCCGGCGATCGATGGCCCGTGGTGTAACGGCAACACGCTTGGCTCTGGACCAAGAGACTCCTGGTTCGAATCCAGGCGGGCCAATCCCAGAACGCCGAGGAGTGGAGGACGGGAGGGCCCGCTCCTTCGCTCCTCGTCGGTTTCTGTGAGCGGGATCCGGAGGGGTGGCTGAGTGGCTTAAAGCGGCGCCCTGCTAAGGCGTTGGGCCTTACGGCCCGCGAGGGTTCGAATCCCTCCCCCTCCGTTGCACAGCGCAGCACCCGGACGGGTGGCCGAGTGGCTTAAGGCGCACGCCTGGAGAGCGTGTGGGCTCTTACGAGCCTCGTGGGTTCAAATCCCA
>CAZEUW010000141.1:0-6819 GCA_964515425.1 uncultured Gemmatimonadota bacterium
AGATCGGCGGCACGGTGGGCGACATCGAGTCGCTGCCGTTCCTGGAGGCCCTCCGCCAGTTCCGGCAGGACGTGGGGCGCGAGAACACCCTCTTCGTCCACCTCACGCTCGTCCCCTACATCTCGGCGGCCGGCGAGCTGAAGACGAAGCCGACGCAGCACTCGGTCCGTGAGCTGATGGAGACGGGGATCCAGCCGGACATCCTGGTGGCGCGCTGCGAGCAGCCGCTCACCGACGAGGTGAAGCGCAAGATCGCGCGCTTCTGCAACGTCGACCTCAAACACGTCATCGAGTCGCGGGACCTGGAGACCATCTACGAGGTGCCGCTGCGCTACCGTGAGCAGCGCATGGACGACCACATCCTGAAGCTGCTCGGGCTCGAAGCGCCCGAGCCGGACGTCGCCGACTGGGGCGAGATGGTCGAGCGGATCACGTCGCCGCACGAGGGCAGGGTGCGGATCGCGGTGGTGGGCAAGTACACGAAGCTCGCCGACGCCTACATCTCCATCCAGCAGGCTCTCGTGCACGGCGGCATCGCCCACGACACCGGCGTCGACATCGACTGGATCTCCTCGGAGGAGGTGGACGGCGACAAGGTCGAGCGGCTCGACGGTTACGACGGCGTGCTCGTCCCGGGCGGGTTCGGGGTGCGTGGCGTGAAGGGCATGGTCGAGACCGTGCGCTACATCCGTGAGAAGCGCATCCCCTACTTCGGGATCTGCCTCGGCCTCCAGTGCGCGATCATCGAGTTCGCACGCAACGTGTGCGGGCTGCAGGACAGCCATTCCGCCGAGTTCGACGAGGAGACCGACGCACCGGTGATCTCGCTGCTCGACTCCCAGCGCCAGGTGACAGAGAAGGGCGGCACGATGCGGCTCGGCGCGTACCCGTGCCGACTACAGCCGGACACCCTCGCCCGCGACATCTACGACGCGGCCGAGGTCTCCGAGCGCCACCGGCACCGCTACGAGGTCAACAACGAGTATCGCGACGTGCTCTCGTCGAGCGGCATGGTCTTCAGCGGCCTGAGCCCGGACGAGCAGCTCGTCGAGATCATCGAGCTCCCGGACCACCCCTTCTTCGTGGCGACGCAGTTCCACCCGGAGTTCCGCTCCCGGCCGACACGTCCCCACCCGCTCTTCGCGGCGTTCGTGCGGTCGGCCCGCGAGTGGGCCCTCGAGCACGGTCGGCTCGGGAAGACGACGGACCGGGAGTCCCGTGCGGCGGAGCCGGCGGCGGTGAGCGGCTGAGCCGTGACCCGCGACCTCGACGACCTCTTCCGCCCTTCGGGGCCGTTCTTCCTCGTGGCCGGGCCGTGCGTGCTCGAGGACGACGAGCTCAACCTCGCGGTGGCGGACGAGGTCGCGTCGGTCGCCGCGCGGCTGGGCGTTCCGGCGATCTTCAAGGCCTCCTTCGACAAGGCGAATCGCACGAGCGTCGACTCTCCACGCGGGCCGGGCCTCGAGCGCGGCCTCGAGCGGCTCCGCACGGTCCGTGAGGAAACGGGCCTCCCGGTGCTGACCGACGTCCACGAGCCGGCCCAGGCGGAGGCGGCGGCCGAAGCGGTCGACGTGATCCAGGTGCCCGCCTTCCTCTGCCGCCAGACCGACCTCCTCGTGGCGGCGGGCGCCACGGGCCTGCCGGTCAACGTGAAGAAGGGCCAGTGGATGGCGCCGGAGCAGATTCGGCATTCGGTCGAGAAGGTCCGCGAGGGCGGCGGCGACCGCGTCTCGGTGACCGAGCGGGGTACCGCGTTCGGCTACGGCCGCTGGGTCGTCGACATGCGGAGCTTCGAGCTGATGCGCGAGACCGCCGGCGTGCCGGCCCTCTTCGACGCGACACACTCCGTCCAGCTCCCGGGCGGGGGCGGGGCGAAGAGCGGCGGCGAGCCCCGGTTCGCACCCGTGCTCGCGCGGGCGGCCGTCGCCGCCGGCGCGGACGGGGTCTACATGGAGGTCCACCCCGACCCCGGCTCGGCGCCGTCGGACGGGGCCAACATGCTCCCGCTCGACCGCCTCGAGGCGACCGTCCGGTCGCTCCTGTCGGTGCGCGGATCCCTGGAGGAGGGGGAGGATGACGGCTGAGGGCTCGGGTCGGATCGACGGCGACGTGGCGCGCGCGGTACGGCTGGTCGTGCTCGACGCCGACGGGGTCCTCACCGACGGGGGCATCTACGTCGCCGACGGCGTCGAGGGCCGGGATTTCCAGCTCCGCCGCTTCCACGTCCGGGACGGGCTAGCGATCCACATGCTCCGCGAGGCGGGTGTGGAGACCGCCGTGGTGTCGGGCCGCGACTCGCCCGCCGTGCGGGCCCGAGCGCGGGAGCTACGGATCGCCGAGGTCCACCAGGTGCGACCGGGCCGGAAGGTCGCGGTCGTGGCAGAGCTGCTGGCCGAGCGGGATCTCGGTTGGGAGGCGACGGCCTGTCTGGCCGACGACCTGGCCGACGCCGCGCTCCTCGAGCGTGTCGCCCTGCCGGCCGCGGTGGCCGACGCGGCCCCGGAGGTGCGGGAGCGGGCGGCGTGGATCGGCGAGCGACCGGGCGGGCAGGCCGCCGTGCGCGAGTTCGTCGAGGCGCTGCTCCGTGCCCGGGGCCAGTGGGACGACCTCGTGGAGGCCTACGTCGACGCGGGCCGGCGAGGGGAGTCCGTCCGGTGAGCCGGGAGGGCATCCTCGCCCGGGGGCGCGAGGTGATCGAGGTCGAGGGCCGGGCCGTGCTGGCCCTCTCCGACCGGCTCGGCGATCCCTTCGTCGAGGCGGTCCGTAGCGTCCAGGAAGCCGAGGGCCGTGTGGTCGTCTCCGGGATCGGGAAGTCGGGCGTGGTGGCGCGGAAGGTGGCGTCGACGCTGGCCTCCACCGGCACGCCGGCCCTTTTCCTCCATCCGGCCGAGGGCGCCCACGGCGACCTGGGCCTGCTGGTGCGCGGCGACGTGCTGATCGCCGTCTCCAAGAGCGGCGAGAGCGAGGAGCTCGTGGAGCTGATGCCGGCCGTGAAGCGCCTCGACGTCCCGGTCGTGGCGATCCTCGGCGTCGTCGACTCCACCCTCGGACGCCACGCCGACGTGGTCCTGGACGCCTCGGTGCCCGAGGAGGCGTGTCCGATGGACCTCGCGCCCACCGCGAGCAGCACCGCCGCACTGGCGATGGGCGACGCCCTCGCCATGGCGGTGCTGGCCGAGCGGGGGTTCGGCCCGGACGATTTCGCCCGGCTGCATCCCGGGGGACGGCTGGGCCGCCGGCTCCTGTGGCAGGTGAGGGACGTCATGCTCGACGACCCGTCGGAGGTCCCGGGCGTCGCGCCCGACGCGCCGCTCTCCGAGACGATGCGCCAGATCGCGCACCTGCGCGGTACCGTGCCCGTCGTGGAGGACGGGGACCGGGTGGTCGGCGTGGTCACGGCCGGCGACCTGACGCGCTTCGCCGAGGAGCGTCCCGACTTCCTGGAGCGGCCCACCGGTGAAGCGATGAGCTCGGATCCCGTGACGACCGGTCCCGATGCGCTGGCGGCCGAGGCCGTTCGCGTCATGGAGGAGCAGGGCATCATGGCCCTGCCGGTCGTGGACGGAGAGGCGCGGCTGCTCGGCATCGTGCACCTGCACGACCTGTTGCGGGCCGGGATCTCGTGAAGCGGCTCGCTACCGCGCTCCTGGCGGCCGCGGCGGCGGCCGGCTGCGGCGACGAGGAGACGGTCGAGCCGGCCGGCCCGGACTTCGACCGGATCGAGGCCGACCAGATCATGGTGGGGGTGGAGCACTACCTGACGGACGAGGGTGTCCGAAAGGCACATCTCCGCTCCGACACGGTCTTCTTCCTCGACGACGGCTCCACCGCCCGCCTCCGCCACTTCACCGTGGACTTCTTCGGCCCGGAGGGGGCCCGGACGTCGGTCCTCACGGCGGAGGACGGCGTCTACGACCTGCGTGAGGGGGACATGCGGGCGGAGGGCGACGTGGTCGTGGTCGACAGCGAGGACTCCCAGCGCCTCACCACCGAGCGGCTGACCTACGATTCCTCCGACGACGAGCTCGAGAGCGACGTCGACTTCATGCTCGTCCGGGGACGGGACACGCTGACGGGCACCGGCTTCGTGACCGACCCGGGCCTCGACTCGCTGGTCACGCGGCGGCCCTCCGTGGTCTCGCCGGGCGACTCGATGCCGACGGCGGGATCGGCCGATTCGCTGGGGGGCTCCACCGGCGCGGAGGAGGGGGAGGTCGACGGTGGATGAGCGGGCCGCGAGCGCGGCCGCCCTGTCTGTCCTCCTCGCGGTGGTCGCCGGGCCGGCCGCGGCCCAGCAGCCGGGCGGCCAGCGCGCCTGCACGCTGGTGCTCACGCCGGCGAGCGACTCGACCCGCTCGGTGAGCGTGGAGGTCGCCGCCGACCAGTACGTGACCTACGTCGGCGGCGGCCTGAACTGGAGCTGCGGCGACGCCCGCTCCTACGCCGACAGCGCGGTCAAGTACGACCGGGAGCGACGTCTCGAGATGATCGGCTCGGTGGACTACGAGGACGCGCTCCGCACCCTCACGGCCGATACGGTCACCTACTTCCAGAACCAGGACCGGATCCTCGCCCGCGGCCGGGTCGAGCTGCTCCGCAAGAGCAGCGGCGCGACCCTGAGCGGACCGCGCGTCGAGTTCTACCGGGCCTCCGGCGGTCCCGTCCGGCGGACGGTCGCCACGGGGCGGCCGCGGCTCCGCGTCTATCCCGACACGACCCCGGCCGCGCGTGACACCTCCGAACCGGTGCTGGTCGACGCGGACCGGATCGAGCTCCTGGCGGGCGACGAGGCCCGCGCGCGGGGGGAGGTCGAGATCACCCGGCCCGATCTCGACGCCACGGCGGACAGCGCCCACTTCGTGATGGACGAGGGAACGGGGATCCTCTACGGATCCCCCCGGGTCGTGGGAGAGGGCGTCACGCTCACCGGCCAGACGATCCGGACCGCGTTCTCGCAGGGCGAGCTCGAGGAAGTGTTCGCCGAGCGCGAGGCGACCGCCACGGGCGAGGACTTCCGGCTCTTCTCCGACCGCATCCGGGGCAGGCTGGAGAACCGTCAGATCGAGAGGATGTGGGCGTTCGGGGAGGGCCACTCGGTGGCCCTCGCGCCCCCGAACCGCCTGGCGGCCGACTCGCTGGCCTTCGCGTTCGCCGGGGGCAGGATCGACACCCTCTACGCGCTCGGCGACGCACAGGCGGTCGAGATCGGACCGGGCGGAGCCTCCGAGGAGCGTCGCCCGGCACCGCTCGGCGCGGGCGAGCGGAGCTGGGTCGCGGGCGACACGCTGACCCTGTCGTTCGCCGCCGACACCGGGGCCGTGGAGGACACGGCGGGGTCGGGCCCCGTCGCGGCGGCCGACGACTCCGTTCCGGGCGCTGGCGAATCGGAGCTTCGCAGCCTCCGAGCACGGGGTTCGGCGCGGGCCTACCGCGTCCTGGCGTCCGAGGACGGGGGCCGGCCCGCGCGCCATTACCAGATCGGCTCGGAGATCGTGGTGAGCTTCCGGGACGGGGCGGCCCGTCGCGTCGAGGGAGATCGGGCCATCGGCGTCCACCTCGACCCGCTGCCGCCGCGCGCGGCGGCGTCCGACACGGCATCCGGGGCGGCCGGGCGCGATACGACGGGCGTCGCGCCGCCCGCCGCGGACACGAGACCCGCGGCCGTGCCCGACAGCGTCGCCGTGCCGGACGGCACGGCCGTACCCGACAGCACGGCGGCGTCCGACACCGCGTCGGCCGGCAGCGACGGAGCAGGGGAGGAGGAACCGTGAGCGAGGCGGAAGTCTACCGCCCCGGGGGACGGGGGCTCGAGCAGACGCGGCCGGAGCTCCCGGAAGATGCCAGCGTGCTCCGGGCCGAGGGCCTCGTGAAGGCGTTCAAGAAGCGGCGCGTGGTCGACGAGGTCGACCTCGCGCTGCGGCAGGGCGAGATCGTCGGTCTGCTCGGTCCCAACGGGGCGGGCAAGACGACGACCTTCTACATGATCGTCGGCCTCCTCGAAGCGGACGAGGGACGGGTGTTCCTGGACGACCGGGAGCTCACCGAGGTCCCGATGTACCGGCGGGCCCGGGCGGGGATCGGCTACCTCTCCCAGGAGCCGTCGATCTTCCGGAAGCTCACGGTCGAGGAGAACGTGATGGCGATCCTCGAGACCCTCGACATCGACCGCGAGGAGCGCCGCGAGCGTCTCGAGAGCTTGCTCGACGAGCTCTCGATCAAACACCTTCGCGACAACGTGGCCTACTCGCTCTCCGGCGGGGAGCGGCGGCGGCTGGAGATCACCCGCGCGCTGGTCACCTCGCCGAAGTTCATGCTGCTCGACGAGCCCTTCGCCGGCGTCGACCCGATCGCGGTGGACGACATCCAGCGGATCGTGGCGAACCTCCGGGAACGGGGGCTCGGCGTACTCATCACCGACCACAACGTCCGCGAGACCCTCTCGATCACCGACCGGTCCTACATCATGTTCGACGGGCGCATCCATATCGAGGGTCCGGCCGAGGCGCTCGTCAACGATCCCGAAGCCCGCAAGATGTACCTGGGGCAGGACTTCCGGCTCTGACGCGCGGCGCCGCCCGCCCGCGCCGCGCCCCTCCGAGGGATGCCCCACGGACGAGCGTGGCATATCTTTTGTGCAACGTCCACGAACGACAGGGTAGCGCACCGACGGCGGTCGTGAGCGTCCGCCGACGCCTCGACGTCGACTCTCGCATTCGACAGACTCGGAGCCATGGCCCAGATGAAGAGCGGGCTGTCGCAAGAAGCCCGCATGAAGCAGGAGATGAAGGTCAATCCTCGCCTCTACCAGGCGATGGATCT
>CAZEUW010000142.1:0-6697 GCA_964515425.1 uncultured Gemmatimonadota bacterium
CCAGGTATCCTAGGCCACTAGACGAAGGGGGCGTGAGCGTCGGGGCCGCAATGATACATCAGGGTCGGGGTCAGTCAACCCCGTGCGGCCCGGTTCGCGCTACCGTATACCTGCGCCCGGCCGGCGGTGTTCCGACGCCGGCGCTCGCCCCGGACAGCCAAGGGCCACGGCAGGAGATCGCGACCGCGTGACGGCACAGGCACCGACCTGGGAGTACCTCCACCTGATCGCCGTGCTCTTCCCGGTGGCGCTGGCCGTCTCCGGAGCGCTGGTCGGCGTGGCCGGCTGGGCGATCCGGCGCGAGGGCCTCGAGCGCTGGGGGCTGGTCTCGCTCCTGCTGGCCGGCGCGCTGTCGGTCCCGGCCTATTTCACCGGACTCACCGCGGCGGACGTCGCTTCCACGCGCACCTTCGTCCGTCCCTCGTCCGTCCAGACCCACCGGATCTGGGCCACCTGGACGACCCTGGCCCTGCTCGCACAGGGGGTCTTCGCCGCCTTCGCCCTCTACCAGCCCGAGGACACCCGCCTCCGCCGCTTCGTGCTCGTGCTGTCGCTGGCGGGCGCGGCGCTGGCGAGCTGGAGCGCCTTCCTCGGCGGCACCATCGTGCACGGTCCGGCCACCGACGCCGAGCGCATCGAGGAGACCGTGCAGGCCCGCGACACCCACCGGAGGTCACCATGAAAGGTCGCACGCCGTACCCGCTCGTCTCCCTCCCTCTCCTGGCCCTGCTCGGCGCCTGCTCCTTCACCGTCTCCGGCGACGCTCGGTGCGACGTCACGGGCCAACGATCCGTCGACCTCGACGCGAGCGGCGTGGAGACGCTGGAGCTGACCGCCGGGGCGGGCGGCCTCGTCGTGGAGGGCCGTTCCGACCTCGACCGGATCCGGGTCCGGGGCGAGGCCTGCGCCTCGGACGCCGACCTGCTGGAGGCGATCGGGCTCGAGGGCCGGAGCGACGGAGGGAGGGCGGTCGTGCGCGCGGTGATGCCGGACGCCGGGGACGGGCGGGCCGAGCTGGACCTGACGGTCGAGCTCCCCGCGTCGCTGGCCGTCGAGATCGAGGACGGCAGCGGCCCGACCACGGTCCGCGGCGTGGCCGGCGTGACGGTGGACGACGGGTCGGGAAGCCTGACCATCGTCGACGTCGGCGGGCCGGTCGAGGTGGACGACGGCTCCGGCAGCCTGGAGATCCGCGAGGTTCGGGGCGACGTCGTCGTGGACGACGGCTCCGGGGGGCTCACCGTCCGCGGCGTCGAGGGGAGCGTCACGGTGCGCGACGGCTCGGGCGGGATCCACGTGAGCGATGTCACCGGTGACCTGATCGTCGAAGACGACGGCAGCGGCGACCTCGAGACCGAAGGGGTGCTCGGCGAGGTCGTGATCGAGTAGCCCGTCGCCGCGGCGTCGCCTAGCTTGCACCATCGCGCCCGGACGCGTCCGGTGCAGCGCGTCCCTCCCCGCTCCCTCGGTCCGGCGAGCCTCATGGCACTCCACCTTCGAGCCCGATCCGTCGCAGCGAGCGCGCTCCTCGTCGCCGCGTGCGCCCTCGCGTGGCCGTCCTCGCACACGGCCGCCCAGCAGCCGGAGCGGCCGTCGGACGGCGGCATCTCCGACCGCGCCCGCGCGATCCACGAGGAGGCCCTGGTCTGGGACGGCCACAACGACCTCCCCTGGCGGATCCGCCGCGAGACCGAGCTGGCGATCGACCCGATGGAGCTCGAGCGGCGCCTGGACGAGGGCCACACCGACCTGGTGCGACTCGGCGAGAGCGGTATCGACGCCCAGTTCTGGTCGGTCTACGTGCCGGCCGGCGAGCCGTACCCGACGGCCACGATCCTGGAGCAGATCGACCTGGTGAAGCGGCTGGCGGACCGCTACCCGGACCACCTCGAGATGGCCTACACGGCGGACGACGTCGTCCGGATCGCCGCTTCGGGGCGGACCGCGTCGCTGCTGGGCGCCGAGGGCGGCCACGCGATCGGCAACTCGCTCCCCGTCCTGCGCGAGCTCTACCGGGCCGGGGTCCGCTACATGACGCTCACCCACTCCGGCACCCTGGCCTGGGCCGACGCGGCCGGCGACCGCGCGGTGCACGGCGGCCTCACGCCGTTCGGCGAGGCCGTGGTGCGCGAGATGAACCGGCTCGGCATGCTGGTGGACCTCTCCCACGTGACCGGTGAGGTCATGCACGACGCCCTCGACGTCGCACGCGCCCCGGTGATCTTCTCCCACTCCTCGGTGCGCGCTCTCGCCGACCACCCGCGCAACGTTCCCGACGACGTCCTGCGGCGCCTGCCCGAGAACGGCGGGCTGGTGATGATCACCTTCGTCTCGCACTACCTCACGCCCGAGGCGGCCCGGCTCGACCTCGAGGCGGACGCGCTGGAGGACAGCCTCCGGGCCGCGGGTCTGCCGGCGGACTCGGTCCGCAGCCGGATGCGGGCCTGGGACGAGGCGCACCCGATCCCGCCCGGCGACGTCGGCACGGTGGCCGACCACGTCGACCACGTAGTCGAGGTGGCGGGCGTGGAGCACGTGGGCGTGGGCTCGGACTGGGACGGCACCAGCGTCCTCCCCGCCGGCCTCGAGGACGTCTCGGGACTGCCGAAACTCACGGCCGAGCTGCTCCGGAGGGGCTACTCCGAGACGGAGCTGGAGATGATCCTGGGCGGCAGCGCGCTCCGCGTGCTGCGGGAGGCCGAGGGCGTCGCCGCGCGGCTGCGGGGCGAGCCGCCCGGCGTGGAGCGGCTGCAGCGCCGCGGAGCGGGGGACGGGGGACGGCGTTGAGCGGACCCGGGAGCGAGAGCGGAGGTGACGAGGTCGAGATGCCCGAGCTGATGGGCGACGGCGGCCGCTTCGACCTCGATCCCGACGACCTCCCCATGGTGGTCGGACGGAGCGACCGCGAGGAGGCGCGGCCGGTCGAGGCCTCCCAGGTCACGATGACGCAGCTCATGGGCCCCTCGGACGCCAACCTGATGGGGAGCGTCTTCGGGGGCGTGGTGCTGGCCGCGGTCGACAAGATCGCCTACGTCTGCGCCACCCGGCACGCGGGCCTCGCCTGCGTCACGGCGAGCTTCGACCAGGTCGACTTCCGCTCCCCGATCCGGGTCGGCGAGATCGTCACCCTGCGGGCGAGCGTGAACACCGTGGGACGCACCTCCATGGAGGTCGGGGTGCGGGTCGGCGCCGAGTCGGCCGAGGGTGGAGAGGAACGGCATACCAACTCCTGCTACGTCACCATGGTGGCGGTGGGCGAGGACCGCAGGCCGATGCCGGTGCCGAAGCTGGAGCTGCGGACGCTGCAGCAGTACCGGCGCTACCACGACGCCGAGGAACGGAGGGTCGCGCGCCTCGAGCTGGCGCGCCGCCGGCAGGAGCGATGGGAGCGGTGACGGAGCCGTCGTGATCCCGGACGCTCTCCCGCCGTGGCTCGTATCGCCCACGGCCCGTCGGGTCGCCGTCGCCCTGGTCGGCCTGGCGGCGATCTGGATCGCGACCCGCGTGGCCCGCCGATCCCTCGGCCGCTGGATCGAGGACCCGTCCGCCCGCTACCGGGCGCGCAAGGGCGTCAACTTCGTCGCCCTGCTCACCGCGCTCGTCTTTCTCGCGAGCGTCCTGCTCCAGCGCGTGACCGGGCTCGGGGTCACGCTGGGAGTCGCCGGCGCCGGCCTCGCCTTCGCCCTCCAGGAGGCGATCCTGAGCGTGGCCGGCTGGCTCGCCCTCTCGTTCGGAGGCTACTACCGGACCGGCGACCGCGTCCGTGTGGGGGGCGTCACGGGCGACGTCATCTACGTGAGCGTGCTGCGCACCACGCTGTTCGAGGTGCGGGACGACGTCGGCAGCGGCTACAGCGGCCGGGTCGTCCGTGTGGCGAACGCGTCGGTCCTGCGCGAGCCGGTATACAACTACTCCGGCGATTTCCCCTTCCTGTGGGACGAGGTCACCGTGCCGATCCGGCACGGCAGCGACCGGGAGCGCGCCCGCGAGATCCTGCGCGGCGCGGTCGAGGAGACGGTGGGCGACTACGTCGCCGAGGCCCGGCGCACCTGGACGGCCCTGACGCGCAAGTACCTGCTGCGGGAGGCCGAGGTCTCCCCGACGATCGGGATGCGGGCGGACGAGAACTGGATCACCTACACGATCCGCTACGCCGTCGACTACCGGCGGCGCGGCGCCGTGAAGGACGAGCTGTGGCGCCGGATCCTCGACGCGATCGGGGCGACGGACGGAGCCGTGCAGCTCGCGGCCGCGTCCCAGGAGGTCACCCTGACGCCCGACTCCGAGCTGCGGGTCCGGCGCCCGGAGGAAGAGGGCAGCTAGGGCCTCAGCCCAGCAGCGCCACCAGGCCGTACATCCCCAGAGCCACGGCGCACATGAGGCCGCAGAGGCTCGCCAGCTCCTTCGGGGACATCTTCGCGAGCACGCCGACCAGCAGGCCGACGGCGACGCTGGATGCGAGTACGATCAGCAGGGTGAGGCTCAAGGCTCTCTCCTCTCGTTACGTTCAGCGGCGGGACCGCCGCGTCGGCCGGTTCGTCAGCTCGGGCCGAAGTGCGCGGGTCCCTCCTCGTCGTCGTCCTCGGCGCCCGTGCCCTCCCCCTGCCGCTGGAGCTGGACGAGCTCGCCCATGCCCGCCTCCTCGGCCAGGCGTCGGCCGGTGGGCGAGGCGGCGAGGCCACCCAGCGCGGTCTCCCGGAAGCGGACGTCCATCTTCCTGCCCACCTCGCCCATCACGTCGATCACCTCGTCGGGCGGGATGGGGAAGTCGAGGCCGGCCAGCGCCATCTCGGCGCACGCCACCGCCTGGACGGCCGCGCTCGCGTTCCGGTACACGCAGGGGATCTCCACGAGCCCGGCCACCGGGTCGCAGATGAGGCCGAGCATCCCCTGGAGGGTGAGGGCCACCGAGTGCCCGACCTGCTCGGGGCTTCCGCCCTCGAGGTAGGTGACCGCGGCCGCCGACATGGCGCCGGCGCTCCCCGTCTCGGCCTGACAGCCCCCGCCCGCCCCCGCGATGGAGGCGCGCTCGGCGATCACCGCGCCGACCGCCCCGGCCACGAGCATGCCGTCGACCAGCTCGTCGTCGGTCCAGCCCCGCTCCTCCTGGAGCGTGAGCAGCACGCCGGGCACGACGCCTGCCGCCCCGGCCGTCGGCGCCGCGACGATGACGCCCATGCGGGCGTTCACCTCGAGCGTCGCGATCGCGCGCGCCAGCATGCTGGTGAAGCTCTTTCCCAGGATGCGGGGGCCCTCGGCCTCCAGCCGCCGGGCCCGACCGCCGGTCATGCCGCTCGGGCTGACCTCGTCGGACGCGAGGCCCTCGCGGACCGACTCCGCCATCGTGGCCAGCGCCTCGCCGATGCGCTCGCGGACCTCCTCGGGTTCGGCGCCGCTCTCGCGTGCCTCGCGCCGCAGCGAGGCCTCCGCCAGGTCGACGCCGTCCGCCTCGGCCGCCTCGAACCACGCCTCGATCGACCGGAACATCACGCGAGCCTCTCGAGGTACCGGATCCAGTGGGCCCACGGCTCGGCCCGCAGCTCCTCGAGCATCGTCCCGGGCACCGGATCGTCGGTCTCGATGGTCATCAGCGCGTGCTCCCCCCGCCCGCTCCGCTCCACGCGGAGCGTGGCGATGTTGACGCCGTGCTCGGCGAGCATCCCGGTGATCTCGGCGACCGTGCCGGGCACGTCGTCGGCGTGCACGACCAGCGTCGGCAGCGCGCCGGTCAGGTCGACCTCGAAGCCGTCGATGCGCCACACCCGGATGCGGCCGCCGCCCACCGAGGACCCCATCACCTCGGCCTCCTCGTCGCCGCGACGGGCCCGGATGCGCACCGAGTTCGGGTGCACGTCCTCGCCCAGGTCGACGGTCTCGAAGGAGTAGTCCAGGTCCGCCTCGCGGGCGCCGTCCGGGCTGGTCCGGAGCCGCTCGTCGTCGGGGTGCCAGCCGAGGAGGCCGGCGAGGATCGCCTTCTTCGTCCCGTGGCCCTCGCCGGTCATCGCGAAGCTGCCGTGCAGCTCGACCTCGACCTCCTCCGGCGGCCCGCCGAGCACCGCCTGCACCACGTAGCCCAGCCGGCACGCCCCGGCGGTGTGCGAGCTCGAGGGTCCGACCATCCGGGGGCCGAGGATGTCGAAGAGGTTGGTCACGAGTCCGGACCCTCCGCCGGCTCGAGCTCCTCGGGCGCCCGCTCCTCGATCCGTGCGTCGAAGGCCGCGGCGAAGCCTCCGACCACCGCGTCCCGCACCGTGTCCTCGCCGACGACGACCCCTTCCGACTCCAGGCTGGTCATCCGCACGCCCCGGATGCCGCAGGGGACGATGAGGTCGAAGGACTCCAGCGCCCGGTCGGAGACGTTCAGCGCGAATCCGTGCCAGGTGACCCAGCGGCTCACGTGCACCCCGATCGAGGCGACCTTGCGGACCCGGCCCGCGGCGACGGCCGCCGCGACCGCCGCCTCCGCGACTCCGTCTCCGCCGTCGCTCGCCCCGCCTCCGTCCCCGGGCTCGACCGCGGACGCGTTCCCCACCCACACCCCGGTGTGTCCGGGCACGCGGAACGCCGGCAGCCCGAGCTCGTCGAGGCCCGCGATCAGGGCGCCCTCCAACGCGCGAAGGTACCAGTGCAGGTCCTTCCGCCAGCGGCCGAGGTCGAGGATCGGGTAGCCCACGAGCTGGCCGGGCCCGTGGTAGGT
>CAZEUW010000143.1:0-6654 GCA_964515425.1 uncultured Gemmatimonadota bacterium
CTCCGGGAGCCCGATCAGGTCGGCCAGATGCGGGGCGCTCACGCGCCCCCGAAGGTCGCCATCGTGTCGGCTCCTCGCGCCGGATGCGGAATCGAGGACGGGGCGGGCGGACGCTAGGAAAGAGGTCGCGCCCTGTCCAGCGGACGGGTGGAGTCGGGCTTGCAGACGGTGAATCCCGAGCGCATCCTGCACCGACACACCCGACCCCCCGAGGCCATGCCGACCGATCCGAATTCGTGGCTCGCGCGACTCGCTCCGAGGACGACCCTCGGCGGCGCCGTGTCGCTCCTCCTGCTCGCGGCCGTCGCCGCCTGCGCCTCCGGGCGCGGTCCGTCCGGACCCGCCGGGGACGACGAGCCCGGGCCGGTGCCCGGGGAGGAAGAGCCGGCACGGGAGGACGCCGAGGATGCAGCCACCGGGCCCGCCACCGTCTTCCTCTTCGACCGCTCCTCGAGCGTCCCCGACCAGCTCCTCGTCCAGAGCCGGGAGCTCACCCGGCGGCGCATCGGCGAGCTCCCGGGGGGCGGCCCCCTGGTGGTCAGGGGCGTCGGCGGCGGGGACGACGACGGGGAGCGCTGGACCGTGCCGCGGGGCTGGCCCGGCGCGGGGCAGGAGGACTTCCTGCCCGACGTCCGGGAGCGGGTCGTCGCCCTCACCGAGACGTCTCGCCGGGGACGCGAGGCGCGATCCGACCTGATCGGCGCCCTCGACCGGCTCGGCGAGGAGCTGGTCGACCGGGCGCGAACGGGCGCGGTCCTCTACGTCTTCTCCGACATGCTGCAGGTCGGAGGCGACCTCGACTTCGAGGGCTCGGACCCGGGGTCCGCCCGCGCGTGGCTGGAGCGGCGCGCGGAGGAGGGCGAGCTGCCCGACCTGGGCGGCGTGTGCGTCGTGGTGGTGGGGGCGCACGAGGACACCGTCCGCCAGCGGGCGGCGCGCTCGTTCTGGGAGGCGTACTTCCGTGCGGCCGGCGCCGTGCTCCTTCCCGAGAACTACACGGGACGGATGGTCCACCTCCCGTCGGATCCGTGCCCCTCGGTGGGGCCGTCGCGATCCCGATAGTCCGTTCACCGTGGAAGTCCGGCGCGCGAACCCGTAGCCTGCTGCAACCCGGCGTCGCGCTCCTCGCGGCCGTGGCGGCGATCGCCTGCGGCGATACGTCCGGCGGCGATTCGCCCAAGCCGGAGAGGGAGCTGCTCGTCTCGGCCGCTGCGTCGCTCACCGACGTCATGGCGGAGGTGGAGACGGCGTTCGAGGAGGCGCATCCGGGGGTGGACGTCGTGCTGAACCTGGCGGGCAGCTCGACCCTGAGCGTGCAGATCCTGGAGGGGGCCCCGGTGGACGTGTTCGCCTCGGCGAGCACCGCCGACATGGACCGGATCGTGGAGGCGGGGGCGGTGGCCGGCGAGCCGCGGGTCTTCGCCCGCAACCGGCTCCGGATCGCGGTGCCGGAGGGCAACCCGGCCGGGATCGAAGGGCTCGAGGACTTCGCGGACGGCGACCTCCTGCTCGGCCTCTGCGCCGAGGTGGTCCCCTGCGGCGCGCTCGCGCGGGAGGCACTGCGGCGGGCGGGGGTGACGCCCGAGATCGACACCGCCGAGCCCGACGTGCGCGCCCTGCTGACCAGGGTCGAGGCGGGCGAGCTGGACGCGGGCATCACCTACGTCACCGACGTGGCCTCGGCCGAGGACGGGGTGGACGGGGTCGACCTCCCGGAGGAGGCGAACGTGGCCGCCGACTACCCGATCGCGGTGCTGCGCCGGACCGACCGCCCCGAGCTGGCCCGGGCGTTCGTCGCCTTCGTGCGCTCCGAGCGGGGGCGGGCGATCCTGACGCGACACGGGTTCGGCGCGCCTTGAGCCCGGACGGCGGCGAGCGTTCCGTGAAGCCGCGGCGGGCGGCGGTGCGCCGGGCGCCCTGGCTCCTGGTCCTCCTCGGAGGCGCGGGGCTGGCGCTCCTCGTGGTGCCGCTGGCGGGGCTGCTGGCCCGGACGCCCTGGTCCGAGCTGCCGACGATCCTGGCCAGCGACGTGGTCGTGGACTCGCTGCGGCTGTCGATCGTCGCCTCGGTCATTTCGGCGCTCGTCTCGCTCGTCGTCGGCGTCCCGCTCGCGTGGCTGCTCGCCCGCGTCGACTTCCCGGGACGGTCCGTGGTGCGCGGCGTCGTCACGCTCCCCATGGTCCTCCCCCCGGTCGTGGGCGGCGCCGCCCTGCTGTTCGCCTTCGGCCGGCGCGGCCTGATCGGAGAGCCGCTCCACGCGGCGACCGGCCTGCTCCTGCCCTACTCGATCTGGGGCGTCGTGGCGGCGACGACCTTCGTCTCCATGCCCTTCCTGGTGATCACGGTCGAGGGCGCCCTGAGGAACCTCGACGAGCGCTACGAGGGGGCGGCGTCCACGCTCGGCGCCGGTCGCTGGACCGTGCTGCGGCGGGTGACCCTGCCGATGATCCGGCCCTCGCTCGTCGCGGGCCTCGTCCTCGCGTGGGCGCGGGCGTTCGGGGAATTCGGAGCCACCATCACCTTCGCCGGCAACCTGCCGGGGCGGACGCAGACGCTCCCGCTGGCCGTCTTCGTCGCGCTGGAGAGCCGGCGGGACGTGGCCGTCGCGCTCAGCCTGCTGATGGTCGCCGTCTCGCTGGCGGTGCTGGTCGCGCTGCGGGACCGCTGGTGGAGGGCGCCGTGAGCGGCGGCGGCCTGCGGGCGGCGATGGACGTCCGGAGGACGGGCGGGTTCCGCCTGGAGCTGGAGCTCTCGATCCCGGCCGGGGAGACCGCGGCGCTGCTCGGCCCCAACGGCGCCGGAAAGTCCACCGCCGTGGCGGCGCTGGCCGGGCTCCTCGCCCTGGACCGCGGCCGGGTGGAGCTGGCCGGCACCGTCCTCGACGACCCCGCGGAGGGCGCCTTCGTGCCGGCCGAGGCGCGCCGGATCGGCGTCGTCTTCCAGGACTACCTGCTCTTCCCCCACCTCAGCGTCCTGGAGAACGTGGCGTTCGGCCTCCGGAGCCGGGGGACGGATCGTGACGAGGCCCGCGACCGGGCCCGGGAGTGGGTCGATCGCCTGGGGCTCGACGGCCTCGAGCACCGGCGGCCGGGCGACCTCTCGGGCGGCCAGGCCCAGCGGGTGGCGCTCGCCCGGGCGCTGGTCCCCGAGCCCGACCTGCTGTTGCTCGACGAGCCGCTGTCGGCCCTCGACGTCACCACGCGCGGACGGCTCCGGCGGACGCTCGCCGCCCACCTCGAGGCGTTCGAGGGGCCCCGGCTGCTCATCACCCACGACCCGACGGAGGCCTTCCTCCTGGCCGACACGATCCACGTCCTCGAGGACGGGGCGCTCACGCAGAGCGGGACCGCGGACGAGATCCGCCTCCGTCCCCGGACGCCCTACGCCGCCGACCTCGCCGGCTCCAACCTCTTCACGGGCACCGCGGCCGGCGGGGAGGTGGACGTCGGGCCGCACGTGCTCCACGTGGCCGACCGGGACGTGCAGGGGCCGGTGCTGGTCACCGTCCGGCCCACGGCGGTCTCCCTCTACCGGGAGCGGCCCGAGGGCAGCCCGCGGAACGCCTGGGAGACCACCGTCGATCGGGTGGAGCGGCTCGGCGACCGGGTGCGGCTGCGCACCGGGCCGCCCCTGCCCCTGACCGTGGAGATCACGCGGGACGCCACCGAGGAGCTGGAGCTGGCGTCGGGCTCCGGCGTCTGGGTGGCGGTGAAGGCCACCGAGATCGGGGTGGAGGCGGGATCGGGGGCGGGTTGACGCTCGGACACAATCACAACCTTTCAGAGGCCGCAATCAGAACTTTCCGGACACCGGCCACCGTCTACTCCTCCACCCCGCTGTCGCTCAGAGCGACTCGGGGACCAATCGGGGCCCTTAGATTACGTGTAATCACGTGGCACTCGTCCTCACGGACCCGCACGCCCTCTCGCCGCAACGTCGCCACAATCGGTAGCAGGGGGCCCTGCCCCCCGATTCTGATCCACTACGGGTGCGAATTTCGGAGCCCGATTCGGCCCTCGGTGAAGTCGCCTCCGGCCGCGTAGTCGGCGGGAGGCATTTGCCCCAAGCTGCTGTGGGGCCGGTGGTTGTTGTAGTCCGTCCTCCAGGTCTCCAGTGTCCTCCGTGCGTCCTCGAGATCGAGGAACCAATGCTGTGAGAGGCACTCTCGTCGGAGCGTGCCGTGGAAGGCCTCCACGTGGGCATTGTCGACCGGCTTCCCCGGTCGGGTGAAGTCGAGTCGGACCCGGTTCCAGTACGCCCAGTGGTCCAGCGCCTTCGAGGTGAACTCCGTCCCGTTGTCCACGGTGATCCGCGCCGGCAGGCCGCGCTCCTCGCCCAGCTCGCCCAGGACACGCGCCACCTGCTCGCCCCGGAAGCTACGATCGGCCGCCAGCAGGAGACACTCCCGGGTGCAGAGGTCGAGCACCGAGAGCACCCGCAACGTTCGTCCCCCGACCAGCGTGTCATGGATGAAGTCCATCGCCCACCGCTCGTTCGGGGCCGTGGGCAGGGCCGGTGCCTTCCGGTTCGCCGCCGCCTTCCGGCGCTTGGGCTTCCGACGCTTCAGCGTGAGTCCCTCCTCGGTGTAGAGCCGGTAGACCCGCTTGTGGTTCACCGGCCAGCCTTCGCGCCGGAGCAGGACGTGGATCTGCCGGTAGCCCGAGCGGACCCGGACGCCCGCCACCTCGTGGATGCGGCGCCGGAGCGCCTCGTGCGAACGAGCCTCACAACCCGGTGTGCGAGGGCGGCGCTACGACGAGGAACACCCGTGCCCGCGTCTCTCGCGAGAGCGGAACAGCTGTCTCGTTATTGTAGGCGCCTGCGCGGCGCTGCTCGTTTGGCGGCGCGACACAAGCCTTACCTGATACGCCTCCCCACGTTACGAGGAGGGCTGCCGGTGGTCAAAGGGGGGGTAGGGGGTAGGGAGAGTGGGTAGCCGCGGAACGCGATTCGAATGGGCGCTACTGGTGGGGAAAGTGGGGTTTTGTTTCACTCATTCCCTCATGCTGTTTCACGAACCCCCCGTTTCACGTTTCAAACATTTTCCCCTCCAACAAGGCGGTGTTGGAGGAGGAAAGAAATGAAACGCGGAGATGGGAGAAGTCGTGAAACAAATCCGGGTGATCGAAGAAGTCGTGAAACAGCGGGGCCCGTTTGCCTAGTTGTGACGTTGTGCGGTGTTTCGTAACCGTCTGCGAGATCCTTCGTAACACGAGCGGCGCTGTCTCGTAGCCTCCCAGATACCCGTTCTCCTCCCGGTTATGGCTGGCCCGGGCTCAGCGTAGGATGGCCGCCACCCCGGTCTCCGTCGGCATTTGGTCCGGTGACAGGTTCAGGGAGCGTCCCCCCTTCTCCATCACGACCTCCGCGACCTCGTCCAGCAGGTCGGAGGCCCCCGGGCCCGGGTCGTCTCCCCCCTCGCGGATCAGCTCCATGTGACCGGTGTTTCGGTCGAGCCGGCCCCAGGCGTTCCGCCCGTGCTCGGTCAGCAACAGCCGGATCCTCCCGGCCACCGCCAGCCGGCAGACCGCGGACAGGTCCGCCTCCCCCTTGCCCGTGCCGTAGCTGTTCTCCCACAGCGCCAGCGCCGAATCGATGTTCTTCACCACCGTCTCCCGGGCGATGGACCACGCGGCCTCGTGCAGCCGTGAGGCGTCCCAGTCTGCGACGCTCCCGGTGACGCCCTCCTCCGTCAGGTTCTCCAGGCGGCTTACCTCGTGATAGAGCGGGTGGTAGTAGCCGACCGCCGCGAGGATCACCGGGTCGGTCTCGTCCTCCAGCATCTCGGCGATCCCGTCGTCCACCTTGCGGAAAAACTGCTTGAGCTCCGGCTTCGCGTCGTCCTGGCCCGCGCCGTGGCCGTGAAAGATCGCGCCGGTCCCGCCGGACGTCCCGGCCTGCCTGGGGCTGTGGTACTGGAGCTCGCCCTGCTCGACCTCGTGGCCCAGCGCCTCCTGCAGGCTCCGGGGGACGCCGGCCAGGTCGACCGGGGTCAGACCGGAGCGGGTGCCCTGCCAGAGCCGCACCTCGTTCTGGCTGATGGAGAGGACCCAGTACCGGTCGGGCGCCTGCAGGTACTCCATCAACGGCCGGGTGTGGAAGGTGGGAGCCACCACCACCAGGTCGGAGAAGGAGACGGGTAGACGGAACATGCGGTGAAGATCGGGGCTCGCGAACGCGGCCAGGCCGTCCGCCTGGTGGTTCCAGTAGTCCCGCTCCCGGTCCGCGTACGGGCGGTAGGGGTCGAGCACCTCGTCGACGCGGTCCTCGTCGACGCTCTCGGAGAGCTCGTCCTCGGCCTCCTCCAGCGCCGCCCGGAAGCGGAGTCGGTTCGCATCGGCGTCGGAGCCCCGTTCGGTCCCGATGTAGATGGACGCCGTCGGCTCGTCGCGGACGCCGAGCAACTCCTTCAGCTCTTCACGGCCAAAGTAATCCACCAGTCC
Organism: uncultured Gemmatimonadota bacterium; assembly: GCA_964515425.1. GTDB lineage: Bacteria > Gemmatimonadota > Gemmatimonadetes > Palauibacterales > Palauibacteraceae > CAYVFM01. The sequence goes on from CAZEUW010000143.1 coordinate 6,444, forward strand.
AACTCCTCCCTTCCGTGCGTGCTGCGCGCCGTCGTTCACGGACTTGCGCCCTGAAACAGGGAGCACGGACCGTACCGTATCCCGCCCCCCGGCACCCCAGTTCCCCCATCCGCGGCGCCGAAGGCCTCCACGGCGAAGTCCGGTGTGAGGACGGAAGCGAGGGCGAGCGGGATCCCGTTCAGCTGAAGTGGCCCCGGGCTCGTGGACACCT
>CAZEUW010000144.1:0-6545 GCA_964515425.1 uncultured Gemmatimonadota bacterium
TGGTGCTCAAGCTCAAGGAGTACGGGAAGTACGTCATCGGGGTGGGGCTCCAGGAGTCGAGCTCCGACCTGCTCGTCCAGAACTGCGACGAGTACTACAGCTACAACAGCCTCTCGGGGCTCACGTCGGCCGAGGAGCTCACCTCGCAGTCGCACGATCCGTGGGAGCTGGTCGAGAAGGCCGTCCGGCGGATGAAGGATCGGAGCGACGTGATGCGTTCCGACCGCCTCAAGCAGGTCATGCTGGAGATCGACCAGGGCTTCGACGAGAAGGATCACGGCTTCAGCAAGTTCAACCGTTTCCTGGCCGACGCCGCGTCCCGGGGCCTCATCCGGCTTCGCAAGATGGGCGACGGCCAGTACGAGGTCGCCCCGGTGGAGGGCCGACGTGACGAGGGCGCCGAGGACGGCGGCCGCCCCGAGAAGACCGAGAAGCCGCGCAAGCCCGACGACGGCGGCCGGGGTGGCCGGCCCTCCGGTCGCGAGCGCAAGGGACGCCAGCAGCGCGCGCGGAAGGAGCCTTCCGCCCCCCCGGAGATCGAGGCGGCCTCGCTGAAGTCCGGCTACGACCTCCTGCGGACCGTGGTGGAGGACCTCTCCGGTGACGGGGAGCCGGTGCGCGATTCCGAGGTCAAGCGAGAGATGCTCCGACGCGACGAGCGCTTCGACGAGACGGCTCTCGGCTTCAGCAAGTTCAGCCGCTTCCTCCGCCAGGCGCGCGACGAGGAGGTCGTCGACCTGGAGACCGACGACGACGGCAACTACCACCTGTCGCCCGCCGGGTCCGGCCTGACCCTCGGACCCGCCGAGGAGCCTACCGGCCGACCCGAGGCGGAGGCTGCGCCGGAGCCCGAGCCCTCGTCGAAGTCCGAGCCCGCCCCGAAGTCCGAGCGCGCTCGGGAGCCGCGGCCCGGGCCCTCGGAGCGGCCCGAGGCGTCCGCGGAGCCCGAGGCGACGAAGGCGCCCGAGGAGGAGCCCGCGGCCGCGGCGGGAGACGTCGAGGAGGAGTCCGGAGCGGAGTCGGCCGAGCCCCGTCCGTCCGCGACCGGCGGCCGCCGGCGCGGCCTGGGCCGCTTCCGCCGCGGATCGCGCTCCGGCGGGGCCCCGGAATCCAGGAGCGACTCGGGCGGCGCTCCCGGCCCGGTGGACACGCCGCCGGCGAGCGAGGAGTCCGACGAGGAGGAACCGTCCGACGCGCCGGTCGCCGACGAGGCGAAGAAGTCGACGTCCGGCCGCCGACCGGCCCGCAGCACCCTGAGCCGGTTCCGACGGGGCCAGAAGCGTCAGCCCGACCGCGAGGACGAATCCGAGGAAGCGTCGGGGCCGGAGTCGGAGGGGTCGTCCACGCCGGAGGCGGGCGTTCCCGAGGAGCCGGTCGAGCACATGGTCAGCAGCTGGCCGGGCGTCGGACGGAAGACGGCGGAGAAGCTGGTCGAGGCGTTCGGCGGCGACGTCTTCCGGATCATCGACGAGGAGCCCGACCGGCTCAACGACGTGCTCCCGGAGCACCGGGCGCACGCGGTCACGGAGGCGAGGCAGGCGGAGCGGGAGCGGGTCGGTTCGTGAGCTCGCCCCTCCCGGCGAGCTTCTACAGGAAGCCGGCCGAGGAGGTGGCCGAGGCGCTGCTCGGCTGTCGGCTCGTCTCCCTGGCCGAGGGTGAGCGGACGGCGGGGCGCATCGTGGAGACCGAAGCCTACACCGGTCCCGACGACCCGGCCTCCCACGCCGCAGCCTCGATCGGCCGCACCGAGCGGAACGATCCGCTCTTCGGCCCGCCCGGCACCGCCTACGTGCACCTGAACTACGGCGTCCACTGGTGCCTCAACGCGGTGACCGGCGAGGAGGGTCACCCGGCCGGCGTGCTCCTGCGGGCGCTCGAGCCGGAGGAAGGCGAGGAGGTCATGCGCCGAAGGAGGGGGCACGAGGCGCTCACCAGCGGACCGGCGCGCCTGACCCAGGCGCTGGCGGTCGGGCCGGACCTCCAGCGCCACCCCCTGACCGAGACGCCGCTCTGGATCGAGCCGGCCAGCCGCGTTCCGGACGGCGAGGTCGTCCGCACCACCCGCGTCGGGATCAGCAAGGCGGTGGAGCGTCCCCTCCGCTTCTACGACGGGCGGAGCCGGTGGGTCTCCCGCCGGTGACCGCCGGGGAGCGTGAGGCGGCCGACCGGGAGCTGCACGCGGACGCCGTGGTCTTCGACGGCCACAACGACGTCGCCCTCCGGGTCATCGGCGGCGAGGACCCCGCCGATCGTCTGGAGGGCGGCCACCTCGATCTCCCGCGCGCCAGGCAGGGGGGATTCGACGGCGGGATCTTCGCCGTGTGGACGGACCCCGACGCGCACGACCCCCTCGGGGCGACGCTGTCACGGGTCGAACGGTTCCGACGGTGGCTGGACGCCACGCCCGGGATCCGGGCCGTCGACGCGGTCGGCGACCTGGACGCGGCGGTCTCGGCCGGCGACGTGGCCGCCGTGGTGGGCGTGGAGGGCGGCTATGCCGTCGAGGACGACCTGGAAGCCGTCGATCGCCTCTACGAGGCGGGGGTCCGCTGCCTCACGCTCACCTGGATGCGGCCGACCGCCTGGGCGGACGCGGCGGGAGCCGAGGCGGTCCACGGCGGGCTCAGCGCCTTCGGCGGCCGCGTGGTGGATCGGCTGCAGCGGCTCGGCGTGGTGGTCGATCTCAGCCACGCCTCCGACGCGGTCGTGGCCGACGTGCTGGGTCGTGCGGAGCGCCCCGTCGTGGCTTCGCACTCCGGCCTCCGCTCGGTGGCCCGCCATCCCAGGAACCTGCCCGACGGCCTCCTGGAGGGGCTGGCCGCGGGGGGCGGCCTCGTCGGCGTCAACCTCTTCCCGGGCTACCTGGAGGAGGAGCACGGCGTACGCTTCGACGCGTTGCGACGGCAGCTGGGGCCGGAGCTCTTCTCCGACGAGGGGCGGGCGGCCTACCGCGCCGCCACCGACGACCTCGAGCCGGTGACGGTCCGGCACGTCGCCGACCACGTCCTCCGCGCGATCGAGGTCGGCGGGCCGGGTGCCGTCGGCCTCGGGAGCGATTTCGACGGGGTGCCCGACCTGCCGGCGGGGATGCGCGACGTCCGGGACCTGCCGACGATCACCGCGGCGCTGCTGGACCGGCGGCTCGGACGCGGCGCGGTGCGCTCCGTGCTCGGCGGAAACTTCCTGCGGGTGCTTCGGGAGGCGCTCCCGTGACCTCCGTCGGCGCCCTCTCGCTGCTCCCCCCGCTGCTGGCGATCGCGCTGGCCATGTGGAGCCGCCGGGTCTACCTGTCGCTGCTCGCGGGCATCTGGCTCGGCTGGGTCATCCTGGCGGGGTGGGATCCGGGCGCGGGCGCCGCCGACGCGGTGGACGCGATCGTGGGCGTGCTGGGAGAGCCCTCGAACGCCCGGGTGCTGCTCTTCACCTTCGGCATCGGCGCCCTCATCGCGGTGGTCGAGGGGACCGGCGGCGTCCGCGGCTTCGTCCGCTGGGTCGAGGACCGGCGATGGGTCGACGACGCCCGGCGGGCCCGCCTGATGGCCTGGCTGCTGGGCGTGGTCATCTTCATCGAGTCGAACATCACGATCCTGGTCGCGGGCTCGGTCTCGCGACCCCTGTTCGACCGCTATCGGATCAGCCGCGAAAAGCTGGCCTACATCATCGACTCCACCTCGGCCCCGATCTGCATCCTGATCCCCTTCAACGCCTGGGGAGCCTACGTGCTCGGGATCCTGGGAGGGCAGGGGGCCGAGGACGCCCTGTCGGTCTTCGTGGCCGCCATACCGCTCAACTTCTACGCCCTCTCGGCCGTCACGCTCGCGGGCCTGGCCGCGGCCTTCGGCTTCGACTGGGGCCCCATGCGGGCCGCCGAGGAGCGCGCGGCGGAGGGACGCCCCCTCTCGGAGGAGGGCTCGACGATGGCCGGGATCGAGCAGCTCGCCCCCTCGCCCCCGGACGGAGCGCCGCTCCGGGCGGTCAACATGGTCCTCCCGGTGGCGGTGATGGTCCTCACCATGCCCCTCGGGATGTGGATCACGGGCGGCGGGAGCGTGGCCGAGGGGTCCGGCACCACGGCGGTCCTCTGGGCCGTCCTGGCCGGGATCGCCACCGCCTGGACGCTGAGCCTCGGCCAGGGGATCCTCGACGCCGAGCGGCTGAGCGAGGTGAGCCTGCAGGGGGCGGGCGGCCTCACCGGGATGGCGCTCGTGCTGCTGCTCGCGCTCGCCCTCGGCGACGTCACCTCGGAGCTTGGGACGGGCGAGTACGTGGCCGGCGTCGTCGAGGGGCGGGTGCCCCTCCCGCTGCTCCTGCCGCTGCTCTTCGTGACGGCGGGCTTCATCGCCTTCGCCACCGGCAGCAGCTGGGGCACCTTCGCCATCGTGCTCCCGCTGGCGGTCCCCCTGGCGTCGACGCTGGGCCTCCCCCTGGCGCCCTTCGTCGCCGCGGTGCTCTCGGGCGGCATCTTCGGCGACCACTGCAGCCCGATCAGCGACACGACCATCATCTCCTCGCTGGCCTCCGCCACCGATCACATCGACCACGTGCGGACCCAGCTCCCCTACGCTCTCACGGCGGGAGCGGTGGCCGCGGTGGGCTTCGCGGCCATGGGGGGATGGCTGGCGGGCTGAGCCGGCTTCGGGCCCGGCGCCTCGGGTCCTTCGAGCAGGTCACGAGGTCCGTTGCTCAGCCCGCGGCGGCCGCCCTCTCCTCCGCCGGGTCGTCGCCGCCGAACAGCCGGCGCACGGCGAAGCCGACCAGCAGCGCCACGGCGAAGGCGCAGACGACCAGCGGTCCGGTCGGCAGGTCGGTCCGGTACGATACGTACAGGCCCAGGACCGTTGCGGCGGTCCCGGTCGACCAGGCGATCGCCAGCAGGGGGCCGGGGCGCCTCGCGAAGAGGAAGGCGATGACCGCCGGGATCACCAGGAAGGAGAAGACCAGCAGGACCCCGGCGATGGCGACCGAGGAGGTCACCACCACGCCGAACAGGGCGTAGAAGACGAAGTCCCACCAGCGCAGCGACCAGCCCTCCTCGGCCGCGCGCTCCGGCTCCAGGGAGATGGTGAGGAAGCGGTCGCGCAGCCACCAGTGGACGAGGCCCACCACGGCGTAGACCCCGCCGGTCTTCGCGATCTGGGGCCAGGTCACCCAGAGCAGGGTCCCGGTCAGCAGCTCCTCGACGTGCTCGGCGCCCCGCGGCGCCTGCGCGGCCATGAGGATGGTGACCGCCGAGGCGACCACGTAGACGATCCCGATGATCGCCTCCTGCGGCACCATGCGGTGGTCCATGCGGCTGACGGCGAACAGGGCGGCGGCGACCACCGTGGCCGCGAGCCCGAGCGCGTAGGAGGCGGCGCCGGACGAGATCCCCAACAGCTCCGCGACCGGTGCGGCCAGGCCGAGCCCGGCCGCCGCCCATCCCATCGCCGCCACCTGGGCCAGGGCGAGGTCCACGAAGATGACCTCGCGAGCGATGATGTGGATGCCGAGGTAGCCGTGGATCCCCACCAGGATCAGCGACGCCACCAGCGCCGGCAGCATCAGCTCGAGCACGTCAGCCCCCCTCCGCCTCGCGGAAGGCCTCGGAGAGCCGGTCGACCCACTGGTCCACGAGCGCGAAGTAGTCGTCGGTCCCTTCGGCGCCGCCCACGTGCTCCGCCACGATGACGGCGCGGGCGCCCGTCCGCTCGGCCACCCGCTCGACCTGACTGCGGCTGTAATAGTTGGCGGCGAGGATCACCGGGATGTCCTCGTCGCGGACGAAGTCGATCACCTGACGCACGTGGCCCGGCGACGGCGGGATGCCCGGCTTCGGCTCCACGTACATGGCGCACTCCAGCTGGAAGCGGGCGCTGAAGTACGCCCAGTTCTTGTGGTAGCAGACCACGCGTCGGCCGCGGAAGGGCTCCGCCTCGGCCAGCCAGCCGCCCAGGTAGTCGGCGAGCGGCCGTCCGCGATACTCCTGGCCCTCGAGGAAGTCCCAGAAGCGGTGGGAGCGCGCCATGCGGAAGAGCGTCTCGCTCCCGAGCATCTCGACCAGCTCCTCTCCGAACGTGCGGCGCATCACCTCCCGCTCGAACGCCCGGGTGTTGGCGGCGTAGCGCTCCGATCCCTCGGGGTGCACGCGCTGCAGCCCGGCGAGCACGTTCCGGGCGATGATGACGGCGTTGACCGGATCGGTGTGCACGTGAGGGTTGCCGAACACGTGGATGTCGCCGCCCGCGCGGGACGGCGAGTCGGGGACGTCGAGCAGCTCGACCCCCGCGTAGGCGGCGACGTGCCCGTCCGCTCCCTCCACGATGCGGGCGTTGCCGGCCCGGTCCAGCAGACCCGGCACCCAGAGCTCCAGGTCGAGGCCCGTCGTGACGAAGAGGTCGGCCCGCTGCAGCATCGCCGCGTAGCTGGGCCTCGGCGTGACGAAGTGCGGGTCCACGTCGCCCCGGGCGATCGACGCCACCTCGACGCCCTCGCCGGCGACCTCCCGCGCGATGGCCGCGTAGGTGGGCAGCGACGTCACGACCCGGACCGTCCCCTCCTGCGCGGCG
>CAZEUW010000145.1:0-6497 GCA_964515425.1 uncultured Gemmatimonadota bacterium
TCGCCGAGCCGCTCCTCCGTCAGCTCGCGCAGCTCGCGGGTCGTCTCCATCGCTCGCTGCCGCGCCTCTTCGAAGCGTCGGAGCTCCTCCTCGACCACGTCGTCCGCGATCGTCCGGTGCTCGACGCGCGGCAGTTCGCGATGGATCCGACGCACCGACCCCATGACGCGGCCGGGCGACGCCCCGATGCCCTGCACGCGCCAGCTCACGACGTCCCCTCCTCACCTTCGTCCGCGTGGTCCTCGTCGGTGCGGAGGAACTCGGCGAGCGAAGCGACGGCCTCCTCGGCGTCCTCTCCCTCCGCGCGCAGGAGGAGCTCGGCGCCCGGCTCGGCGGCCAGCATCAGCACTCCCATGATGCTCTTGCCGTTCACCTCGAGGTCCTCCTTGCCCACCGTCACCTCCGAGGCGAACCCGGAGGCGAGCTTGACGAATTCCGACGCCGGACGGGCGTGCAGCCCGTGCCGGTTCCGCACGACCACCGTACGCTCCACCTCGCTCACGGCTTCCCCCGCTCCCGACCGACGCTCACGTGGACCCGTGCAGGAGGACCAGCCCCAGGAGGCCGATCCAGGGAGCGAGTCGGCGGGCGATCTCCGGCCGGGCCCAGACCCCCAGGGCGACGCCGGCCGCCGCCGACGCGGCGACCGCGTGCGTCGCCGCCGACGCGCCGAGGACACGGACGGCGACGAGCACGCCGACGCCCCCCGCGAGCACCGCCGTGGCCCCGACCAGGAGCCGCCCGACCCGGTCCACGGCCGGGCCGGCCAACCGCTGGACGGCCTTCGGCCCCTCGCTCCACCCGGCGCGGAAGGCCCAGGCTCGGAGCGCCACGTGGCCGACGTTGTAGAGGATCAGGAAGAGCAGGACCGACGCCCCGACGGCGAACCCCAAGCTGTACGCCGCGAGGGCGATCAGCAAGCAGAACGGGCGCCAGCCGGACCACACCAGCCGGTCCCCCGCCGCGCCCAGCGGCGCCGAGAGCGCTCGGCGCGAACCCTCGATCCGCTCCGGATCGGCGCCCGTGGCCTCCAGCCGTGCCAGGGCCCCGACGGCCAGGGGAGCCAGGTAGGGATGGGCGTTGAAGGGTTCCAGGTGCCGGGCGAGAGCTTCCCGGAGCCCCTCGGGGTCCCCGCCGTGGATCCTCCGGAGCAGCGGCAGCATCGCGAAGCAGAGGCCGCCGGCGATCTGCGTCCGGTGGTTCCAGCTCGCCTGCACGGCGAAGCAGCGGAGGAAGGAGCGGACGAAGTCGGACGGCAGCGGGGTCACGCCAGCCACCACGCGAGCGCTGCGACCAGGACCGCGCCGGCCGGCGCCGCGAAACGCGCCGTCGTCCTCGAGGCGCACGCACCCGCCACGGCTGCGCCCGCCGCGCCGAGCGCGCCCGCCACGACCAGCACGCCCGACGAGCCACCCGGCGCGGGCAACGCCGCGAAGCGCACCGCCAGCGACGCCGGTATCCACCAGACGGCGCCGAGCGCCGCGCCCCGGACGAAGTCCGTCGCCAGGCCCGCCCGGTGCCACCGCTCCACGGCACGTGGCTCCCGCACGGTCTCCGGGGCGTCTTCGAGCAGGCGGCGCGAGAGGCGACGCTGCCAGCGGACGGTGACCTCGCCGATCCAGGCGAGGGCCCATCCGACCAGGGCCGCCGCCAGCACCGCTCCAACGCCGGGTCCGGCGGCCGCCCCCGCCGTGCCGGCGACCAGGGACGCCGGCCCGGGATCCGGGCACCGGGAGCCGCCGAGCGGTCGATGGGGCAGGAGGAAGAGCTCGAGCACCGCTCCCACGGCGAGGCCGACGGCGGCGTCCCCGGCCAGCCAGCCGCCCAGCGAGGCGGCCACGAGTGGGCGCGACACCATCGCCTGGGGCCACGAGGTGTCGTCCAGGGCGACGAGGCCGGCCAGGAGCGGCAGGCCCAGCCAGAGGGCGGGCGTGGGCTCAAGCACCGTCGAGCAGCTCGTCCAGTGGGACGGCGCGCGAGGAGGGCAGCTGACGCACGACGACCTCCGCACCCGATCGCTCGGCCGCCCGGAGGTCCTCGATCTCGCTCGGGCTCAGATGGAGGAACTCCATCAGGGACCGGCGGTCCGGTCCCGCGCCCACCGGGCCCAGGACGACTCGGCGGCCCTCCAACAGACCCTCGGCCGCCAGTCGCGCCACGGGCGACGTCGACCGGAAGAGCACGCACCCGGGTTCGTCGCGCGCCTCGAGCCCGGCGAAGGAACGCACCGCGGAGGCGACGTCGAGGAAGGCCACCTCCGCGCCGTCGGGGACGCCGGCGGCGTAGAGCTCCTGCTCCTCCCCGGCCGCCGCCAGGCCGTCGTCCACGACCGCGTACCACGCCAGATCCAGGTGCCGCCCCCAGCCCACGACCACCTGGCCGTGGAGGAGACGGTCGTCAATGCGAATCAGCTCGATCGACATCGGCATCGGCTCCCTCGGGCGGATGGACCTCGGCCGCCGTCCGTCCCTTCCCCGCCACGCGGACGGCGAGGGCGCGCGGGGAGAGGTCGCGATGAAACACGAAGTCGAGCAACATCGGCAGGTTGACGCCCGTCACGACCGCCGACTCGGCCTCCTCCCCGGCGACGCGACGACCGGCGAAGGCGCAGCTCCCGCTCGCCATGTCCACGAACACGACCGAGGGACGCCCGGCGATCGCCTCCGCGACCCGTCGCCGCAGCGTCTCCGGCGTGCACCCCGCGTTCGAGATCGGGACGAGGGCGCCCTCCACGCCGGAGATCCCCTCCACGGCGCGCACGAGCGCCTCCGCCAGGTGGCCGTGCGCCACGACGACGCCGATCACGGCGGCGGGCGGCGTCACTCGGTGTCCTCCTCCAGGTACTCCCTCACGGGCCGCATCCGCTGCCGCACCTTGCGATCGAAGTCCCGCGCCGTCTCCACGCCCGAGTAGCGCAGCAGGTGGTTCATCGCGACGACCTCGGAGATCACCGTGATGTTCTTGCCCGGATTGAGCGGGATCACCACCTCGGGAAGCTCCACGCCGAGGATGTGCGTGGTGTCCGCGTCGAGGCCCGTACGATCGTACGAGGCCTGGTCGCTCCACTCCTCGAGGTGGACGATCACCTCGATCCTCTTCTGCTGGCGGGTGGCCCGGATGCCGAACAGCGCCCGCACGTCGATGATCCCGACGCCCCGGATCTCCATGTGGTGCTTCGCGAGGTCGTGGCCCCGTCCGATCAGCACGTCGTTGCCCCGGCGGCTGACCATGACGACGTCGTCGGCCACGAGACGGTGACCCCGCTCGACCAGGTCCAGCACGCACTCGCTCTTCCCGATGCCGCTCTTGCCGACGAAGAGGAGCCCCACGCCGTACACGTCCGCGAGGGAGCCGTGGATGGACGTTCGGGGGGCGAACTCCTCCTCGAGGAACGGCTTGATTCGCCGGAAGAACTCGCCGGTGCCCAGCTCCGACACCAGCAGCGGTACGCCGGCCCGGCGGGCCTCCTCCCGGAGCGCCTCCGGCGGCTCCTGGCCCTTGGTCACGAACAGCACCGGGATCTCGTGCTCCAGGAGGAGCTCGACGGCCTCCCGTCGCTCCTCGACGCTCAGCGAACGGAGGAAGGTGATCTCGGTCTCACCCAGCACCTGGATGCGTCCGGCCGGGAATCGCTCGCTGAAGCCGCTGAGGATCAGGCCGGGACTGTCCGTCTCGGGGCCCGGGACCGTGCGGTCGAGCCCCTCCTCCCCGTCGATCAGCGTGAGGCTCAGGGACTCCCGCTTGCGCTCGAAGAGGTCCCCGACCGTGAGCTCCCTCAAGCCTCCTCCTCCTCGCCGACCCCGAGGGCGGCGTCCTTGGCCGGGCCCTGATGGTCCACGTGGCGGCTCCGGAGCTTCTTGAGCTGGCGGGCCATGCGCTCCACGGCGCGGTCGATCGCCGTCTTGACCTCGGGGTGCTCGCCGTGAGCGTGGACCGGCTCCGCGCGGTCGATGCTCGCCAGCGCCTCCACTTCCCAGTGGTTCTTCTCCTCGGAGAGCGTCACCTCGAGCCGCGAGATGCGGGACTCGAAGCGGGAGAGACGCCCGAACTGCTCGCGGATCGACGCCTCCTGGCGCTCCGTGAGGTCACCGTGGCGGGTCGCGATCACGATCTGCATGCTCGCCTCCTTCGCTGATCTCGCTCGTCGGTTCGGAGCCGCGCCGCTCCAGCGTACGGAGCAGCGAGGCCTCCGTCTCGTCGGCCGCCCGCTCCCACGTGTACCGCTCCGCGTGTCGTCGGGCCGCCTCCCCAAGAGCCTCGACGCGTCCGGGGTCGCCCGCAAGCTCCTCGAGCCGCGCTGCCCAGCCGTCCAGATCGTCGTGCGGGACGAGGTGGCCCGTCTCCCCGTCGATCACCGACTCCCGCAAGCCGGGAGAATCGCTCGCGACGGTGGGCGTGCCGCACGCCGCGGCCTCGAGGTTGGTCAGACCCCAGCCCTCCTTCGGCGACGGGTAGAGGTTGGCCCAGGCCCGACGGAGCAGCTCGACCTTCCGCTCCTCGGAGACCCATCCGGCGAACTCCACCCGGTCGGCCACGCCCTCCTGCGCCGCGACCTCCTCCAGCCGCTCTCGATCCTCGCCGGAGCCGGCGATCACGAGGCGGGCGACCGCGGCGCCCCCCCCGGCCCGGGCGAGCGCACGGATCGGCCGGTCGACTCCCTTGTACCGCTTGAGCCTGCCCACGTACGCGAACGTCGGCGTCTCGAACCGCACACCGTCGGGATCGGGGTGGAAGCGTCCGTGGTCGACGCCGCCGTAGATCACCTCGACCCGGCGCTCGTCGATGCCCCGACGGACGAGGTCGTCGGCGGTGCTCCGGGAGACCGCGTGGAAGGGTGCGCCGGCGTAGGCGAGGGGGATGAGGCGCTCGGCCGCCCACACGATGGCCGCGGCGGGCCACGGGGCCTCCCGGAAGGCGGTGCGGCCGAAGAGGTGGTTCACGAGCGTGACCACGGGCAGCGACGTCCACGTCGGCAGGAACAGCGGCAGCTTGTTGAGGTTCTCTACCACCAGGTCGAAGCGGCCGGGCCGCAGACGCCTCCAGGCGCCGGGCACGTGGAGGGGAAAAGTCCAGCGCCGGCCCGCCCGCCGGACGTCGATGCCGTCCAGCTCCACCCGCTGGGTCGCCCCCTCCCAGCCGGACGCCAGGAGGGTCACGCCGTGGCCCCGGTCGGCGAGCCGGCCGAAGATCTCGTGGAGATGGATCTCGGCTCCCCCGGCGAACGGGTTCTCGCGGTCGTTCCAGTTGACGACGAGGAGCTCTACGGCCCGCCTCCTTCCCGGGCGCCCGAAGTCGCACCGCTCTCCTTCCACACGGCGTCGAGCACGCCGTTGACGAAGCGAGGGCTCTCCTTGCCCCCGTACTTCTCGGCAAGCGTGATCCCCTCCGTGATGGCGACCTTCCCGGGCACCTCCTCGAGGAAGAGCAGCTCGGCCGCACCGATGCGGAGGATGTTGCGATCGACCGCCGAGAGCCGCTCGAGACGCCAGTTCGGCATCACCTCGCGCAGCGTCTCGTCGACCTCCGGGAGCCCTTCGTCCAGGAGATCGAGCAGGCGCTGGATGTACGGGCGGTACCGGTCCCGCACGCGCCGCTTCGCCAGCGCCTCCTCGGCGTATTCGGCGAGCGGCAGGTCGCTGTCGGAGATCTCCCAGGCGTAGAGCACCTGGAGCACCCAGCTCCGCGCCCGGCTGTGGACGTGCGCCCCCTTCATCGCGCCCCGCTCACCCGATCCGGCCGGCGAGGTCGACGAGGCGGAGGACGGCCTCGGCGGCGTCCTCGCCTTTGTTGCCGTGCTCGCCACCGGCCCGGGCCATGGCCTGCTCCATCGTGTCGCAGGTCAGCAGTCCGAGTCCGACCGGCGCCCGTCCCTCGGCCGCCAGCTCGCCGAGCCCCCGCGTGGCGGCCTCGCAGATGTAGTCGAAGTGGGGGGTCTCGCCCCGCACCACGCAGCCCACTACGACGAGCCCCTCGTAGCCGGCCCCGGCCGCGCGGCGGGCGGCCCACGGGAGCTCCCAGGCCCCAGGGACCCACACTTCGTCCAGGGCGTCTCCCGGCACCCCCGCTCGCTCGACGGCGGCCCGGGCGCCCTCGGCCAGCCGCTCGACCACCAGGCGGTTGAACCGGCTCCCGACGAGGCACAGCCGCAGGTCCGGTCCGGGGTCGAGCGAGCCCTCGAGGACCGCCATCAGGTCTCGAGAAGGTGCCCGAGCTTGTCGCGCTTGGTGTCGAGGTAGCCGCGGTTCTCCCGCGTGACCTCCACGTCCAGCGGGACCCGTCCGGTGATCTCGAGTTCGAAGCCGTCCAGACCCGTCAGCTTCTTGGGGTTGTTGGTCATCACCCGCATCGAGTGCACCCCCAGGTCGGCCAGGATCTGGGCGCCGATGCCGTAGTTCCGCAGGTCGGGCGGGAACCCGAGGATCTCGTTCGCCTCCACCGTGTCGTGGCCCTCGTCCTGGAGCTCGTAGGCCTTCAGCTTGTTCAGGAGGCCGATCCCG
>CAZEUW010000146.1:0-6496 GCA_964515425.1 uncultured Gemmatimonadota bacterium
AGCCGCTGTGCTCGCCCGTGTAGGGGATGTCGCCGGCGAAGAGCACGCCGGCGGCGATCTGGGCGAGGGCGGCGCCCAGCCCGGCCAGCCGGCGGGGGGTCAGGCCCGAGCCGTCGCCGTCGGGCACGTCCGGCGTCGTCACGCCCCGGCCGCCTCGAGGTCGGCGCTGCGCTCACCCATCCGTCGCGGCGCTCACTCGTCGTAGTGGATCAGCTTCCAATGCCCCTCCTTCTCCAGGATCACCCTGAGGATCGGCAGCTCGCCGACCTCCCCGCTCTCCTCGTGGCGGGCGACGAGCTCCGCGCCCCGGTGGATCGTGAAACCGTCGTAGACCTCGGGCTCGTCGGTGAACTCGAGCGAGACGAACTCGAACGCTCGCCCCCCGTATCGGCTCATCGCCTGTCCCAGCGCCCTGCGCGTGTTGCGGGAGGTGTGGAACCACGACCGCTCGAACGTCAGGTACGTGCGCTCGGGAAGCTGTGGCCACAGGAGGTCGCGGTGCTCCTCGCGGCTCACCACCAGCGCCTCCATCGCGGCGCGGTCGTCCGCCGAGAGCGCCTCCAGGACGGCGCGTCCGAGCGCCTCCTTCGATTCGTACGCGCCCTCCAGGCCCGCCGCGTTCACGGGTCCGTCGTCTCCCGTGGTCTCGCAGCCGACGAGGACCGCGGACGCGAGGGCCAGGCCGACCACCGCCGTGCTCCGAATCCTCCCCGTCATGTCTCTCGACCTCCTCGGCCCCGCGGCGTCGACCGCGCGGAGCGGCGAATATCTCGAGCCCTTCCTCCACGCACAAACGGCGGAGGCCCCGAGGGGCGCTCCGCCGCCGTGCCGTCGCTCGCCGGGCGCCGTGAGCCCGGTCCGGACGGACCTAGTCCTGGCCGGAGAGGAAGAACTGCATGTTCTCCTCGAGGCCGTAGCCGTCGCCGGACGCGTCCGTGAAGTTCGCGTCGACGCCGCCCGTCTCGACGTTCCCCCACAGCACCGAGTGCTCGAGCCGGACGATCTCGCCCGGTGCCGTCGAGAGCCCGCGGTAGCGGTTGTCGGCCCACTGGGCCGTCTGGCCGCCCTCGACGTCGAAGCCGGAAGCACCGAACCCTGTCGCGATCGTGTTGAAGATGCGGTAGTTGCCGCCCTCGCGGAGCAGGATGCCGACGTCCGACTCGTCGCCGCGGGCCGGATCCGAGATCTCGCCCGTGCCGAGGCTCACGCCGGAGCCGACGAGCGTGAAGTTGGCGATGATCGTCGAGCTCGGCGGATCGGAGTCGGGCGCGTCCGCCTCGGTGCTGAGCTCGAAGCCCTGGTCGGCGTCGCTGGCCCGCTGCTGGGCGATGCCGAACTGCATGAAGCCCTGCCAGCCGTCCGTGCCGTCGAAGCTGTCGTCGCCGATGCCGGTCGTGACGACGTGGGTGATGCTCACGGTGCCCCCGAACGGCTCGGTGCCGTCGTCCTGGTTGTAGGCGACCTGCAGGTAGCAGGCGGTCGTGCCGGCGCCGACGCCCTGGAAGGCGATCCCGTTGAGCTGGTCGGCCGTGTTCAGGTCGTCGCCGGCGAACTCGACCCTGACGCCGCGGACGACCCCGCTGTCGTCCATCTCGTCGTCGCCGCCGTAGAGGCCGGAGTCGCCCTCGCCCTCCGCCTCCTCACCGGTGTTGAGGGGCGCCCGACCGTTCAGGATCAGCCCGCCCCAGTCGCCCCGGGCGCGGGAGCCCTGCGGCTGGTCGGACGTGAGGACGATGGTCTGCTCCTCGGTGGGGCGCTCGCAGGCGCCGCTGCCGCCGAAGTCGGGGTTGTGCGCGTCCGCCACGAGCCGGGAACCCCGCGTCACCACCAGCATGCTGGAGCGGGCGTCCGGATCGGTGGGCTGCTGCATCCCCATGACCGTGGTGCCCGGCTCGATGGTGAGTGTGGCCGGGTCGCAGTCCTGGGCGTTGCCGTCCGGACCGCAGTCCACGCCGACGAGGACCTGCCCGTCCAGGAACCAGGTCGTCCCGGCGTCGAGGGTCGTGTCGTCGGTGATCGTGCCGCCCAGCGTGTCCCGCGTGGCCGTGGCGGCCCGGGAGTCTTCGCCGTCGTCGTCCCAGATCGTCCAGCCGTAGTACCAGGCCTCCGTCGTCCCGATGCCCGGCTCCAGGGCCCCGGCGTACGGAGCGTTCACCAGCATGCGGCCGTCGGACGGCATCACGATTCCCGCGGCGCCGTTCAGCGTCGAAGCGTCGAACGGCTGGAAGCCGTCCGGTGCAGCGGTGGGAACGAAGTTGGGCGGTGCGGTCCTGCTTCCGATGCTGAAGGCCTCGTCCGGCAGATTCGGATCGGCGAGCAGGTTGTCGAACGGAATCTCCGACGTGGTGACCTCGGCCGGGTCGCTCGGGCCGCTGCCGCCGTCGTCGTTGCTCGCCGTCACCGTCGCCGTGAAGGTGGTCGCCCTGGGAACGTCGTCGAAGACGGCCTCGGTGGCGCTCCCGCCGACGTCCCGGCTGAGGTTCTCGACGTCGGACTCGAGGTCCACCGTCTGGGACGTGGCGCCGTCGGGCGCGTCCCAGGTGACGGTGACCGTGCTCCCGTCGGCCTCGGCCGACACGTTCGTCGGGGCCGGCGGCGGATCGCCGCCGCCGTTGCCCGGCGGCGTCGTATCGTTGTCGCTGCATCCCACCAGCGCGAACGCGCCGACGGTCAGAGCCGTGATCAGGGTCGTGACCTTCGATCGGGTCATGAGTGTGTCCTCGCTTTCGGGACCTGGGTGTCGGATCTCGTGTCGACGAATTGTCGTCGTTCGAGTCGAAGCGCTCGGATCTCGGCGTCGGCTCATCCGCCGAAGGACAGGCTCGCCGAAAAGCTCCGTCCCTCGTGATATTCCCGCTGGACGTGGGTGATGCCGTTCGCGCTCTGCTCCCAGCGGTGCGCGGCGTCCAGGAGGTTCTCCGCCTTGACCTCGAGCTCGAGGTCGCTCCAGAGCGGCTGTCCGAGGGTGAGGTCGAGCACCGGTCGGGGCTGCTCGACGATGTCGGGGACGCCGGAGCCGCCGGCGGCGACGATGCGCTCGCCGAACACGTTGAAGTAGACGCCGGCCTGCGGCCCGCCCTCGGGATCGCGATAGGTGAGCGACGCGCTCACCGTGTAGGGCGACTGGCCCTCGAGCTCCCGTGTGAGGTTCGTCGGATCGAAGATGCCGCCGGTCCTCACGTCCACCTCCGAGTCGATCACGGCCACGTTGCCGTCGAAGGTGAGCCGCTCCAGCCAGCCGGCGATGAAGTCGAGGCGCTTGCGGACGCCCAGCTCGGCGCCGAACAGTCGGCCGCTCTCGGCGTTCTGGTACGAGTAGGCGGTGCCCGCCGTCGCGATGAAGACCTGCTCGATCGGCCGGTCGAAGTCCTTGAAGAAGCCGCTGAGCGCGATCACCTCGCCCGACCGGGGGAACCACTCCCACCGGAGGTCGGCGTTGGTGACCTCCGCGATCTCGAGCGAAGGATTGCCGAAGATCTGTCGGAGGCTGGCGGCCTCGGTGAACTGGAAGGGAGCGAGCTCGCGGAACTCGGGGCGGTCGAGCGTGCGGCTCGCCGCGGCCCGGAGGTTCGTCTCGTCGCCGAGGCGCAGCGTGAGATTGACCGCCGGCAGCACGTCGGTCGATGCCAGCGACTCCGCGAGCGACCCGCTCCTCGTCTGCAGGTCGAGGCTGTAGTCCTCCACACGGGCTCCGACGACCGCCTCGAGCGCGCCGATCGGCACGGTCAGCATGGCGTAGCCGGCCAGCGTCTCGTCGTGGGCCGTGTAATTGTCCCCCGGCTCGACGATCTCGGTCAGCGCGAACTGATCCGGTCCCGACACGCGACCCACGATCGAGCTCCGTGAGAGGGCCGAGTCCAGGCTCGTGATGCCGCTCCCGCTCAGGAAGCGCCAGCGGAGCCGGCGGGCGTCGAAGTCGCGGTCGCGGGTGCGGCCGGAGGCGCCGACCTCGATCTCGAGGTCGCCCGGCAGCGGGGCCGTCCAGTCCACCCCGCCGCTCAAGTCGTCGTCGATGAGGTCCGTGTAGAGGTAGCGGGCGCTCTCGCCCGTGTCGTCGAGCGTGAAGGGCTCGTCCGGGTCGGCGCCGAACCCCCGGGCGTAGACCGTCTCCCGCAGCCCGGGCTCCCCCCGGGTGGCCCGCGCGGCGGTCAGCTTCCACTCCAACCGGTTACCGCCGAGGAGCTGGTGCTTGCCGCCGAGCTGGCCCCAGGCCATCTGCCGGGCGACGAACCGGAGCCGCTCGCCGAACACCTCCCCGCCGACGTCCTCGCGGTTGGCGCCGGCGTAGCGACGCGCCTCGTCCTCCGCGTCGCGGTTGAAGAGCGTCTTCAGGGTCAGCTGGTGGTCCGGCGAGAGCTGGAGGTTGAAGTTCCCGATGCCGCCCCAGTTGACGTTCTGGATTCCGCGGATGAAGCGGTAGTCGACGTTGGCGCTCTCGCGGCGCTCCTCGCTCAGGTCGGGATTGAAGTTGGAAGCGCGGTACTTCCGCTCGACTTCGTCGTCGCGGAAGCGGAAGCCGTTCCGGTAGACACCGGCCACGAGGTAGCCGAATTGCTTCCCGAACACCTCCGTCCGGTCGCCGACCGAGAAGCCGAAGTCGACGTTCCCCGGGGTGGTCCCGGACCGCGGAGCGAAGCTGGCCATCGGGGTGCCGAGGAACGACTCGCCGAGCCGCTCCAGCGCGGCCGGCTCGGCGGGGAGGCGCGTCCCGGCGAGCCCGCCGATCGCCTCGAGCACGGGCCCCGGCAGGCCCCGGGAGCCGTCGTCGAAGCCGAGGAAGTCGGTGCCGCCCCCCTCGTAGCTCAGGAATCCCTCGGCGAACTGGCTCTGCGAGTTGACGCTGGTCCCGATCGAAGCCTCGAAGGTGAAGGAGTCGGGGAACTCCTTCGTCTCGATCTCCATCACACCGCCGGAGAACTCGGCGGCCTGGTCGGGCGTGTAGGTCTTCTGGGTCGTGAGGTTCTCCAGGAATCCCGCGGGGAAGAGATCGAGCGGGACGGTGGAGCGCTCGGGATCGGGGCTGGGCAGCGAAGTCCCGTTCAGCGTCGTCTGGCTGTATCGCTTCCCCAGCCCGCGGACGTACACGTATTTGCCTTCGGCCAACGTCACGCCGCCGAGGCGTCGTGCCGCCTCGGCCGCGTCCGAGTCCGGCGAGCGCGAGATCTGGTCGGCGCCCACGGCGTCCGTGACGGCGGTCGCCGTGCGCTGCCGATCGAGCAGCGAGGCCGCGCTCCCCCGCGCCCGGGTCACCGAGACGGTGAGGTCGCCGACCGCGACCGCCCGGGTCTCCATCGTCACCGAGAGCTCGGTCGTCTCGCCCGGCCGGACCGTCACGCCGGTCACCGTCTTGGTGGCGTAGCCCAGCGACCGGACGCGAAGCTCGTACGTCCCTACCGGCACGTCCCGGAGGAAGTAGCGCCCCTCGAGGTCGGAGAGCGTCCCCACGTCGGTGTCGACCAGTCGGACCTCGGCCGAGGAGACGGGCGCGGCGTCGTCGGACGCCACGATCCGTCCGCCGATGCGACCGGTCTCCGGGTCGTCCTCCTGGGCGAGGAGGGGCGCGGCGGCGAGTCCGCTCGCGGCGAGGGCGAGCGCGGCCGCCAGCCACGCCGGGGTCGCGCGGCGAGCGAAGCTCCGTCTCATGAGGTCCTCCTCCGATGCGGATGGCGGGGGCGGCTCGAGCGGCCTCGACGGGCCGCTCCGTGTTCGTGCGAGATGGTATCGGGGGAGGATTGCGGTGGAGTACGGGAGGGGTAACGCCGGCGTAACGGTCTCGGCGCGGACCGGTATCGGACGGCCGTCGGTTCCGTTTCAGCCGGGGTCGGTACGCGCCGGCTTCGATCCGGATTTTTCGAAAAAATCCATTCCGAAGATCGATGGCGGAGGGACCGCCCCTGGACGAGATCGCCCCGGTCCACGGGCCATGTTGGAGCGGGGCGACGAGAGTCCACAGTTGTTCACACGACAATCCACGGCGAAACGCAGGTTTTCCACAATCTCCGTAACGCCTGTTACGACAACGTATTGGCGTCTGAACAACTTGTGGACAAGGTCGGGCCTCCCCTTGCTGGCCCGCCCGAGCCTCGCTTATGGTCGCGTCGCACGCCGAGAAGAGTCCGCGTACCGAAGGGCCGGTGCGGCCGCGGGCCGAACGGCGATCTGTCGCTGGAAACTTTCCACTTTTTTGCCGAGGAACCCTCACCGATGTGGGACACCCGTCCTGTCGAAGTAGTGCTGCATCTGCCCGAGGGGCTGGCCGACGACGTGGAGCACGTTCAGAAGAACGATCCGGACTTCCTGCGGCAGGTGATCCGATACGGACTCGCCCGCCGCGCGATGTTCGAGCAGCTCAGTCGCGGATCCCGCGACTCTCGCCTCGAGGGCGAGCTCGTCTTAACGGTCGGGATCGGCGGCTCCGCCGGGGCGGAAGCGCCGGTGGACCCTTCACCGCACCACCCCCGCACCACCCCACCCGAGGGCGCGGGCGGCCGGCGCG
>CAZEUW010000147.1:0-6374 GCA_964515425.1 uncultured Gemmatimonadota bacterium
GCTTCGAGGCGCGCGACCACCTGTGGCGGCTGTCGACGCCGGAGGGCTTCTTCGCTCCGGAGATCCTCGAGCGGATCCGCGAGCTCGACCTGCCGGCGCCGCGCGACACCGACTGGTCGCACAACCTGGAGTTCTCGGTCAGCGTGTGGCGCTACTTCTGAGCCGACGATCCATGAGCTTCCGAGCGGCCTCTGCGGCGTCGGTTCCGGCAGCCTCGGCTCCAGCGCCGCCGACCCCGGCGGCGTCGAGGGCGTCGGCGGCGTCGGCGCTCGCGGCCGCGGCCGTCGCCCTCCTCGCCGCCCTCGTCGCCGCTCCCCTCGTCACCCTCCCCGCGACGGCCGTCGCGCAGGAGGAGGGCGCCGGCGTCGACCCGCCGGTCGACCGCGCGGAGCTCACCCGCCGTCTGGACCGGCTGGTGACGGATCCGGCCCTCTCCCGGGCGCACGTCGGGCTCTACGTGCAGGTCGCCGAGACCGGCGAGGTGCTCTTCGACCGGAGCGGCGAGAAGCGATTCACCGCCGCCAGCACCGCCAAGCTGCTGACGGGGGCGGTGGCGCTCCGACGGCTCGGCCCCGGCTTCCGCTGGCGCACCCGGGTGGTCGCACGCGGCCCGATCGAGTCGGGGGTGCTGCGCGGGAGCCTGCACGTGATCGGCGACGGCGACCCGACCCTGGCCATGGACGACCTCGGGCGGTGGGCCCGGGCGCTCCGGGAGGCGGGCATCCGGCGCATCCAGGGCGACGTGGTCGCCGACGACCGGGCGTTCCCTCCCCCCATCTGGGGCCGGGGGTGGATGTGGGACGAGCTCCACCTCGGATGGGCGGCCGGCGTGACGGGCCTGCAGCTCGCCGACGCGTCGATCACCGCGTGGCTCCGTCCCGGCAGCGCCGTGGGCGAGCCCGCCACGATCACGCCCCCCTCCAGCGCGCTGCCCGTCGACGTCGACGTGGAGACGGGGCCGCCCGGCTCGGAGCTGCTGCTGGACTACCTGCCCGGCGCGACGCCGGGCGGCGGACGCATCACCGGCTGGATCCCGCTGGGCCGCGACCGGGCGCGGCTCTCCTTCGCCCCGCGGCACCCGACCGAGCACCTGCTCTCCCACTTCTCCCGCGTGCTCGACGAGGCGGGCGTCGAGGTGGGCGGCCGGCTGGTCCGACGGGAGGGGGAGGGCCCGCCGACCGACGGGAGCTGGAGCGCCACCTTCCGGTCGGACTCGCTCGGCGCGGTGCTCCCGGTCATCCTCCGGACCAGCGACAACCAGGGGGCGGAGGCGCTGCTCCGGACCCTCGGACGGGTCGCGGGCGACGGGGGCTCGGCCCGCGAGGGGCTCGAGGTGCTCGAGGGCACGCTCTCCGGGTGGGGCGTGGAGCCGGGGGCGGTACGGCTCGCGGACGGCTCCGGCCTCTCGCGCTACGACGAGGTCGCCCCGGCGGCGCTGGTCCGCGTGCTCCGCACCATGTGGCAGTCGCCCCATCACGGACTCTTCCGGCACTCGCTGCCGGCCCCGGGCGAGTGGGGGACCCTCCGCTACCGGCTCGACGGCACCCCCGCCAGCGACGTCCTCCGCGCCAAGACCGGCTCGCTCTCCTCGGTGCGGGGGCTGGCCGGATACGTGGAGGACGGCGACGGCGAGACGCTGATCTTCGCCCTCCTCATCCAGGGCTACGACGCCCCCGGGGGGACCGCCACGGCCCTGCGCGACCTCCTGGTCGAGCAGCTCTCCCTCTTCCACCGCCGCGTCACGCCCGGCTGGCCCGACTACCGGGACGAGGGCTGACGCCCCGATGGGCAGGCCCGGAGGCGACGACGCCGACTGGCTGACTTTCGAGGACGCGCTCCGGGCCGTCCTGGAGCGCGCCGCTCCGCTCGGCGACGAGGAGGTCGCGCTGTCGGAGGCCGGGGGACGCGCCCTCGCCGAGGAGGCCCGCTGCCGGGTGGACCACCCGCCCTGGGACAACAGCGCCATGGACGGGTTCGCCGTCCGCGCCCCGGACGTCGAGGGCGCGCGTCCCGACCGCCCGGTCACCCTCCCCGTGGCGGGCGAGATCCACGCCGGCGACCCGGCGGAGGCGCCGCTCGCGCCGGGCACGGCCGTCCGGGTCGCGACCGGGGCCCCGGTGCCGGAGGGGACGACGGGCGTGATCCGGGTGGAGCACACCGACGGCGGCCGCGACGGGCGGGTCGAGATCCGCCGGGACGCGGACGCCCGCTCCAACGTCCGGCCGCGGGCCGAGGACGTCGAGCGCGGCGACCTGCTGCTGTCGGCCGGCGCCGACCTCGACCCGGCCGCGGTCGGCGTGCTGGCCATGTCGGGGCGGGAGCGGGTCCGCGTCGGGCGCCGGCCCCGGGTGGGGATCCTGGCCACCGGAGAGGAGCTGGCGGGCCCCGACGAGCACGCCGAGGCGCTCGAGGGGCGGAAGCTGTTCGACTCCAACTCCCCCGCGCTGGCCGCGATGGTCGCCGACGCCGGGGGCACGCCGACGCGGCTCGACGCGGCCCGCGACGACCCGGCCGACGTCCGCGCGGCGCTGGCGTCGGCGGAGGACTGCGACCTGCTGGTGACCACGGGCGGCGTCAGCGTGGGGGAGCGCGACCCGGTCAAGGCGGCGCTCGAGGCGCTCGGCGCCGAGCGGGTCTTCTGGCGGATCCGCATCCGTCCGGGCAGCCCCGTCGTGCTGGCCGAGCTCCCGGACGGACGCCCCTTCCTGGGGCTGCCCGGCAACCCGGTCTCGGCCGTGGTCACCGGCGAGGTGCTGCTGCGGCCGGCGGTCCGCCGCATGGCGGGCCACGCCGCGCTCCGCCGCAGGAGCTGGCGCGCCCGGCTCGCCGAGGAGGTCACCGCCGCCCCCGAGCTCACCTACTTCTACCGGGCCCGCCTCGAGGACGACGGGGATTCGCTGCCCGCCGCCCGCCTCACCGGGCCGCAGGGCTCGGGCATCCTCACCTCGGTGACGGCGGCCGACGCGCTGCTGCGGGTCGACGCCGGCGTCGGGCGGCTTGAGGCGGGGACGGTGGTGGAGGTGATCCCGCTGTCGGCGTGGTCGCGGTGACGGAGGACGGCGAGACCGGGGCCGCGCCATGACGGGGCCCGACGGCGGTGATGCGGGCGGCACGGTGCTCCTGGTCGGCACCCGGAAGGGCCTCTTCCGGCTCGAGCGGGCCCCCGGCGCGTCCGACGGGGGCCCGTCCGGCGGGGGCGCGGGCGGCAACGGCGGCGCGGCGGACGACGACGGCTGGGAGCGCTCCGGCCCGCTGCTGGGCGGCTGGGAGATCTATCGCGCCCGGCTCGACCCGGAGCGGCCCGACCGCGGCTGGGCCGCCGCCCGCCACGCGGTGTGGGGCTCCCACCTGCTCGTCACCGAGGACGCGGGGCGGAGCTGGGAGCAGCTCCCCGGCCGCCCCGCCTTCCCGTCCGAGCGCGGCGAGGGGGTGCGCGCGGTGTGGGACGTCGCCCCCTCCGCCGACCGGTCGGTCCTGTGGGCGGGCGTGGAGCCGGCCGCGCTGTTCCGCAGCGACGACGGCGGGGAGCGCTGGCGGTGGGTCCGGAGCCTGGAGGAGCATCCGACCCGCGACGCCTGGCAGCCGGCGCGCGGCGGGCTCGCCGTCCACTCGCTCGCGCCCCATCCCACCGACCCCGACCGCCTCTGGTTCGGCGTCTCCGCGGGTGGCGTCTACCGCACCGCCGACGGCGGGGAGAGCTGGGAGGCGCTCAACCGCGGCGTGCGCACCGACTACCTGCCCGAGCGCTATCCGGAGGCGGGCCAGTGCGTCCACTCCCTCCGGCTCCACGCGGGCCGGCCGGAGGTCCTGTGGCGGCAGAGCCACTGCGGCACCTACCGGAGCGACGACGGGGGCGAGCGCTGGACGGAGATCACCGGCGAGCTGCCGAGCGACTTCGGCTACGCGCTGGCCCTCCATCCGGCGGACCCCGACACCGCCTGGGTCGTGCCGGAGACCGGCGGGCACCTGAGGACGGTCTGCGAGGGCAAGCTCCGCGTCTACGAGACCCGCGACGCGGGCGAGAGCTGGACGCCGCGGACGGACGGCCTGCCGGAGCAGGCGTGGATCACGGTGCTCCGGGAGGCGATGTGCACCGACGGCGCCGACCCTCCGACGCTCTACCTCGGCACGAGCGGAGGGGAGGTCTATCGCGGGGAGGAGGGGCGGCGCTGGGAGCGGCTCGTCTCGCGGTTGCCGAAGGTGCTCTCGGTGGACGCGGTGCGGACCCGGTGACCGGCGGCGGGCGGCGCGGCACGCCGGCCCGCGCCCGGGCAGGCTAGGACGGCCGCCAGGAGATGACGAGCCCGGCCGACGTGTAGCCGCCACCGACCGCCGTCAGCACCAGCCGCGTCGGGTCCGGCAGCGGGCCGTGCTCGCCCCGCAGCACCTCGTCCAGCGCCACCCCGACGGTGGAGGCCGAGAGGTTGCCGTAGCGCTGGATCGTGTGGACGACCCTCCCCCGCGTCAGGGGGAGCTGCTTCTCCAACCCCCGGGTGATGCGGAGGTTGGCCTGGTGCGGGACGACGTAGTCGATCGCGTCCCAGCCGAGGTCGGTGGTCTCGAGCGCGCGGTCGGCCACGCGCCGCATCGCGTGGATGGCGTTGCGCAGCACCCGCGGGCCCCCGCCCATGTGCAGCGTCGGGTGCGGCTCCTCCTCGGTGGCCCAGCCCTGGCCCCGCAGGTGGAGGTGCTCCGGAGCGTAATCCGCCTCGTGATAGGGTCGGCCCAGGATGCCCTCGCCGGCCGAGCCGGGCTCGAGGACCACGGCCCCGGCCCCGTCGCCGAACAGCACGGCCGTCTTCGGGTCCGTGTAGTCGGTGATGTGGGAGAGGGCGTCCCCGGCGATCACCAGCACCTTCTCGCCGAAACCGGCCCGCATGTGCGCGTAGCCGGCGGCGACGGCGTAGACGAAGCCCGCGCAGGCGGCGTTCAGCGTGTAGCCGGGCAGGCCCGGCACCCCGAGCTCGGCGGCCACGGTGCACGCGGCGTTGGGGACCGATTCCTTCGCCGTGACGGAGGCCACGACGACGAAATCGAGCTCCTCGGGGGTCGTCCCGGCGGCGTCGAGGGCGCGACGGGCCGCCTCGGTGCAGAGGTCCTCGGTGCTGAGTCCGTCCTCCTCGGTCACGACCCGCCGCTCCTCGATGCCCGTGACCTGACGCGCCCAGCGGTCGAAGACCTCCACCGGCTCGAGGGCGGCCGCCCCCTCCGTGTCGCGCAGGGAGCCGCGCGCCCGCTCCACGTCGAAGTTCTCCCGGATCCCGTCGAACTCGAACAGCTCAGCGTT
The DNA here is from genome assembly GCA_964515425.1 of uncultured Gemmatimonadota bacterium. Lineage (GTDB taxonomy): Bacteria > Gemmatimonadota > Gemmatimonadetes > Palauibacterales > Palauibacteraceae > CAYVFM01. Next base: position 5,288 of record CAZEUW010000147.1, read on the forward strand.
GTCGAGACGGCGCGGCGGCAGGAAGCTGCCCGAGCCGGCGATGCGGGCGGTGAGCTGTTCAGCCACGTACGGACCCTCTCCGGGTGAGCGACGGCGGACGCCTTTCGAGATGGGCCGAACCTAAAGCGAGCGCCCCGGCCCCTCAACGAGCCCGACTCGGAACACCAGTGGCCGGGGCGCATACGGAAGGCGAGCGCGGCGATCCGTGGAGGTCGGCCGGGGTGCCGCGTCGAACGCACCGACTTTTCGTCACGTCATACGCTCCACGGCGTCCCCGGACGCCGCCCGCCGACACGACCGCACACCGCAAGGAAGGACGCCTCGACCGATGGACGCCTACGACAGCATGTCTCGCCGCTTCGCGAGCGCCGTCACCCGCCTCACGGCCGGGGCGCTGGCCGTCGTGCTCCTCGCGGCCGTGCCCGCCTGCGCCCAGGAGACGGGGGAGGAGGGCGCCGCCGACACGGCGCAGCAGCAGAGCCAGGCCGAGCAGATTCAGCGGATGCAGCAGATCCAGACGGAGCTGCAGCAGATCCAGGCGGAGCTGGACAGCGCACGCCAGCAGGCGATGCAGGACACGGCCGTGCAGCGGATGCTCTCCGACGTGCAGGAGACCGTCTTCGCCGCCATGGTGGAGGAGAGTCCGGAGACCGAGCAGCACCAGGAACGCCTCAACCAGCTCCGCGGCGAGCTCCAGTCCGCCCAGCAGGAGCAGGACACGGCCAGCCAGCGCGAGCTGATCGGCGAGGCGCGACAGCTCCAGGGGCAGATCCAGCAGACCCAGCAGCAGGTGATGCAGCGCGACTCGATCGCCCAGATGGTGCAGACGGCCCAGGACTCGCTGGTCGACGTCATGCAGAGCATCGACCCGCAGGTCGAGGAGCTCATGGCCCGCCAGGACAGCCTCATCCAGGAGGCCCAGCAGATCCAGGCCCAGATGCAGGGCGGCGCGATGCAGGGCGGCGGCCAGCCGCAGGGTGGCGGCGGCCAGGGCAGCGGTCAGGGCGGAGGCGGCTGACGCTCCCGCTCCCCGGCTGACGCCCCGTCAGCCGTCGGCGCTCGCACGGCACGCCGCCCCGGCGCCTTA
>CAZEUW010000148.1:0-6337 GCA_964515425.1 uncultured Gemmatimonadota bacterium
GGTGCGGTTCGGACGCTCGGTGTCCATGCTCCTCCGCCGAACGGGACGTTGGGCGATGCGCTCGCCTCCACCGGTATATTGTGCGCCGCGCGCATCGAACGTCCACGGCCGGGCGGGCGGCGTCGCCCGGGTCGGTCCTCTACGGGAGCGAGGTCATGGAGATCCGTCCGCTCGACGGCTGGGAGGAGCTCCGCCGCTGCGAGGAGCTGCAGCGCGAGGTCTGGGGCGAGCGCTTCAGCGAGCTCGCGCCGGCCAGCCTCCAGAAGATCGCGGCCGGCCTGGGCGGCGTGGTCTCCGGCGCCTTCACCGACGAGGGCGCGCTGGTGGGCTTCGTCTTCGGCCTCACCGGCCCGACGCCCGACGGCCTCCTCCACTGGTCGCACATGCTGGCGGTCCTCCCCGACCATCGCGGTCGGGGACTGGGGCTGCGGCTCAAGCGTCACCAGCGCGACCTCCTGCTGGAGCGGGACGTGACCCGCGCACGCTGGACCTTCGATCCCCTCGTGGCCCGCAACGCCCACTTCAACCTCAACCGGCTCGGAGCCGAGGTCGTCGAGTACGTGCCGAACATGTACGGAGAGACCGAAAGCGACCTCCACCGCGGCCTCGGAACCGACCGCTTCGTGGTCGAGTGGGACCTGGCGGCCGACGCCGCCGGGGACGGCGACCGCCCCGTGCGGACGGGCGACGCGGCCGCCTCCGGTGTCGCCGACGCGCTCGGCGCGCCCGACGCCCTCGAGACCGCCACGGAGACCCCTCCCCTGGTCCGCGTCTCGATCCCGTCGGACGTGTATCGGCTCCGCGACGCCGACCCGGAGGCCGCCGCCGAACGGCGGGAGAGGACGCGCGGGGCCTTCCTCTCCCGGCTGGAGCGGGGCTATCGCGTCGTCGGCTTCGTGCCCGGCGAAGCCGAGGGCCACTACCTGCTGGCCCGCGAGAGGGAGCGATGAGCGATCGTCCCCGAGCGCCCGGGCTCGAGCTCAGAAGCGTGCGTCTCCGGGAGCTCCGCATGCCGCTCCGACGTCCCTTCCGGATCTCCTCGGGCGAGGTGACCGACCGTCGGATCCTGCTGCTCGAGCTGGAGGACGCCGACGGCACGACGGCGTGGTCGGAGTGCGTCGCCCAGGAGCGGCCGAACTACGGGCCCGAGACGGTGGACACCGCCTGGTGGGCGCTGCGTGAATGGCTCGCGCCGAAGCTGCTCGGCCGGTCCCTCTCCGGCCCGGAGGACGTGGAGGGCCTGCTCCAGGAGGGCGTGCGGGGGCACCGCATGGCCAGGGCGTCCCTCGAGATGGGGTGCTGGGAGCTGGCCGCCCGCAAGGCGGGGCTGCCGCTGGCCCGCGTGCTCGGAGGCGCGCGCGCCCGCGTCGAGACCGGCATCTCGGTCGGGATCCAGCCGTCGCCGGCGGCCCTGGCCGAGCGGGTGCGGGAGGCCGCCGCGACCGGCTACCGGCGCATCAAGGTGAAGATCCGTCCCGGATCGGACCTCGAGCACGTGGCCGCCGCGCGCGAGGCCGTCGGTCCCGGGACGCCCCTCATGGCCGACGCCAACGCCTCCTACGCCCCGTCCGACGCGGACCGGCTGGCGGAGCTCGACGCGTTCGACCTCCTGATGCTGGAGCAGCCGCTCGAGGCGGGGGACCTGCTGCGCCACGCCGACCTGCAGCGCCGGATCGGGACGCCGATCTGCCTCGACGAGTCGCTGACGTCGCCCGAGCGCGTCGAGGACATGATCCGCCTCGAGGCCGCGCGGATCGTGAACCTCAAGCCGGGCCGGGTCGGGGGCTTCGGCCCCTCCCTCCGGATCCACGACCTCTGCCGGGCGCGGGACGTCCCCCTCTGGTGCGGGGGCATGCTGGAGAGCGGCGTCGGCCGGGGGTACAACGTCGCCCTCGCCTCCCTGCCCGGCTTCACCCTCCCGGGCGACCTCTCGGCGAGCCGGCGCTACTGGGAGGAGGACGTGGTCGAACCCGAGTGGACCGTGGACGGCGAGAGCCGGGTGCGCGTCCCGCTGGATCGGGAGGGCATCGGGATCGAGGTCCGCCGCGACCGGGTCGAGGCGCTGACGGTGCGGAGCGAGCTGCTCTCCTCCGGCTGAGGGCCCGCGCGGTGGCCTCCGGGCGCGGACCGCCTCCCTTGCCGCGGCCGTCGTGCGCTGATTAGATCCATGTGTCTCCGGGCGGACCTCCGTCCCCTCGAGGTCCGCGGCCCGTCGTAACGCGCAGCGAGGAGGCGACGTGAAGGTCACGGTCACCGTGAACGGCACCACCCACGAGCGCGACGTCGAGCCGCGCATGCTGCTGGTGGACTTCCTCCGCGACGAGCTCGGCCTCACGGGCACCAACGTCGGGTGCGACACCACCCAGTGCGGCGCCTGCACCGTCCACCTGGACGGCTCCGCGGTGAAGTGCTGCACCCTGCTGGCCGTCCAGGCCGACGGCCGCGACGTCACCACGATCGAGGGGCTCGCCGGCGACGGCGAGCTCCATCCCCTCCAGCTCGCCTTCCGCGAGGAGCACGGCCTGCAGTGCGGCTACTGCACGCCGGGGATGATCATGGCGGCCGCCGAGCTGATCGGGCGCAAGGGCGCGGTGCCCTCGGACGCCGAGGTCCGCCACGGCATCGACGGCAACCTGTGCCGCTGCACCGGCTCCGAGAACAGCGTCGACGCCGTCCGAACCGCCGCCGCCACGAGGCACGGGGAGGGCGGCGGGGACGACGCCACCTGACCCCGGGAGCGGGAGAAGAAGATGGCCGACACCTCCGCCACGACCCGTCCCTTCGGCGCGTCGGTGAAGCGGCTCGAGGACCCGAGGCTGATCACGGGCCAGGTGAAGTACGTGGACGACCTCGTCCTGCCCGGCGCGGCCCGGATGGTCGTCGTCCGCTCGCCCTACGCCCACGCCCGCATCGAGGGCATCGACGCCTCGGAGGCGGAGGGCATGCCGGGCGTGCTGGGCGTCTTCACCGGCCGTGACCTGGCCGACGCGGGCTTCGGCGGCATCCCCTGCGCCTGGAACCTGCCGGACTCGGACCTCGTCATGCCGGAGCATCCCCCGGTCGCGATCGACCGCGTCCGCTACGTCGGCGACGCCGTGGCGATCGTGGTGGCGGAGGACGAGTACCGAGCACGCGACGCGGCCGACGCCGTCGACGTCCGCTACGAGGAGCTCCCCTCGGTGGTGGATTCGCGGGCCGCCCTCGAGGAGGGGGCGCCGATGCTGCACGACGACGCGCCGGACAACCAGGCCTTCCACTGGACGGTCTCGGGCGGCGACGTGGACGCGGCGTTCGACGGGGCCGACGTCGTGGTCCGGGAGGAGATCGTCAACCAGCGGCTGGTGCCGAGCGCGATGGAGCCGCGCCGGGCGCTCGCCCGCTGGGACTCCGCGCAGGAGGAGGTGACGCTGTGGGCCACCTCGCAGAACCCCCACATCGCCCGCTTCCTCCTCTCCCTCGACACCGGGATCCCGGAGCACAAGATCCGGGTGGTCTCGACCGACGTCGGCGGCGGCTTCGGGAGCAAGATCCCGCACTATCCAGAGGACTCGATGGTGATCTTCGCCTCGCAGGCCCTCGGGCGGCCGGTGAAGTGGACGGAGACGCGCAGCGAGAACTGCCAGGCCACGATCCACGGGCGCGACCACGTCCAGTCGGTGGAGATGGCGGCCGACTCGGACGGACGGATCCGTGGCCTCCGGGCCTCCACCTGGGCCAACATGGGCGCCTACCTCTCGACGGCCGCTCCCGGCGTGCCCACGATCCTGCACGGCCTGATGCTCTCCAACTGCTACGACGTCCCCGCCGTGCACGAGGACGTCTACGGGGTCTTCACCAACACCACGCCCACCGACGCCTACCGGGGCGCGGGCCGACCCGAGGCGATCTTCCTGGTCGAGCGCATGGTGGACCTGGTGGCCCGCGAGCTGGAGCTCGACCCCGCCGACGTGCGGCGCACGAATTTCATCCCGCCCTTCGAGGACGGCCACGACGTGGCCACGGGAATTACTTACGACACGGGGAATTACGGTCCGGCATTCGAACGAGCGCTCGAGATGGCGGACTACGACGCCTTCCGGCGCGAGCAGGACGGGGTCGGTGACGACGGACGCCTCCGGGGCGTAGGGCTCTCGAGCTACGTGGAGATCTGCGGGCTGGGCCCGTCCGAGGTCGCCGGGGCCGTCGGCTTCGGCGGCGGGCTGTGGGAGAGCGCCATCGTGCGTTTCCACCCTTCGGGCAAGGTGAACGTCTTCGTGGGCGTGAACCCGCACGGCCAGGGAGAGGAGACCACCTTCGCACAGATCGTGGCCGACGAGATGGGCGTCCCGGTCGAGGACGTCGAGATCAAGCACGGGGACACCGACGAGACGCCGATGGGTTGGGGCACCTACGGGAGCCGCACGACCGCCGTGGGCGGCGGGGCCCTCATGGGCGCGCTGACGAAGCTGAAGGACAAGGGGAAGAAGGTCGCCGCTCACCTCCTCGAGGCCTCCGAGGAGGACGTCGTCTTCGAGGACGGCCGCTTCCACGTCCGGGGCGCACCGGACGTGGGGAAGAGCGTGCAGGAGATCGCGCTCGCCGCCTACACGGCCTGGGACTACCCGGACGACCTGGAGCCCGGGTTCGAGGCGTCCGCGTTCTTCGACCCGTCGAACTTCGTCTACCCGTTCGGCACCCATGTCGCGATCGTCGCCGTCGACCCGGAGACCGGGGAGGTCGAGCTCGAGCGCTACGTCGCCGTGGACGACTGCGGACCCCAGATCAACCCGATGATCGTCGAGGGTCAGGTGCACGGCGGCATCGTGCAGGGGATCGGCCAGGCGCTCTGGGAGGGCGCCGCGTACGACGAGGAGGGCAACCTCACGACGAGCTCCTTCATGGACTACGCCCTCCCCCGGGCCGACCACTTCCCGCGCTTCGAGCTCGACCACACGGTGACCCCGACGGACGTGAACCCCCTCGGCGTGAAGGGCGTCGGCGAGACCGGAACGATCGCCTCGACGCCCGCCGTCTACAACGCGGTCATGGACGCCCTCGCACCGCTCGGCGTCCGGAAGATCGACATGCCCCTGACCCCCGAGCGCGTGTGGCGGGCGATCCGCGACGCGGGCTCCGGGAGCGGCGACACGGGAGAATCCTGATGCAGCCCGCCGCCTTCGATTATCACCGCCCCGAGACGCTGTCGGACGCCCTCGCGCTGCTCTCCGAGCGCGACGACGCGCGCCCCCTCGCCGGCGGGCAGAGCCTGCTGCCGGCGATGAAGATGCGGCTGTCGACGCCGGCGAGGCTGGTCGACCTGAGTCGGATCGCCGAGATCACCGGCATCGCGCGGGACGGCGACGACCTGCGGATCGGTGCCATGACGCGCTACGTCGAGGTGCTCGACTCGGAGGCCGTCCGGTCCGCCTGCCCCGTCCTCGCCGAGTGCGTGGAGACGATCGGCGACGCCCAGGTGCGCAACGTCGGCACCCTCGGCGGCAGCGTCGCGCACATGGATCCGGCCGCGGACCTCCCCACCCTGCTCGTGGCGCTGGACGCCGGCGTGGAGGTGACGGGGAGCGACGGCGAGCGTTCCGTGCCCGCCCGCGACTTCTTCCACGGCATGTTCACGACCGCCCTCGCGCCGGGCGAGCTCGTCACGGCGCTCCGGGTGCCCGTCACCGCCGACGGCCACGGAGCGTGCTACCGGAAGCACCCCCACCCCGCGTCGCGATATGCCGTGGCCGGCGTCGCCGCCCTCGTCGCCCGGGACGGGCGGGACGTCTCCGCGCTCGCGCTCGCGGTGGGCGGCGTGACGGGCAGCCCGACGCTCGTCGACATCGACGCCGACGCGGTGCGGGGCAGCTCCCCCGAGGAGGCGGCCGACCTCGCCGCCGACGCCGTCCCGGGCGCCCTCGACGCTCCGATGGGCGACGGCTACGCCTCGGGCGAGTACCGGGTGCACCTCGCCTCCGTGCTGGCCCGGCGCGCGGTGCTCGAGGCGGCCGGAAGGGCGAGCGCCTGACCGGGTCGTTCAGGCCAGCGCCACGTCGAGATAGAGCATCACGACGACGCCGAGCATGAGGCCCCAGGTGGCCGCCCGCGAGTGGCCCCTCCTGTGGGTCTCGGGCAGGATCTCGTGACCGATCACGAAGATCATCGCCCCGGCCGCGAAGCCCATGGCGTAGGGCAGCGCTACGCCCGCGACCTGCACCGCCCAGGCGCCGACGAGGGCGAGCGGGATCTCCACCAGGCCCGCCCGGATGCCGACCACGCCCGCGTAGAAGGCGGCGCCCATCCCGGCGTTCAGCGCGGCCACCGACACGGCCAGCCCCTCCGGCACGTTCTGGATCCCGAT
>CAZEUW010000149.1:0-2363 GCA_964515425.1 uncultured Gemmatimonadota bacterium
GGCGACCGCGCTCCCGATCTTGGGGGCGTCGGGCGAGCGCGCCCCCCCCCTCTCGCGGCCCGCCCGCTAGCTGCGGCGGGTCGCCGGCCGCTCCCGCGCCGGGGGCTCCCTCAGCCGCGCTCCGGGACGCCTTCCAGCCGCTCCACCGTCGCCCGGAGCCGCTCCAGGGCCTCGTCGACGTCCGCCAGGTGGGTCCGGAAGGAGAGGACGGCCATCCGGAGCCAGACCTCGTCCCCCAGCGTCGTCGAGGAGAGGAAGACCCGCCCGTCCTCGTGCAGCGCCTCCACGAGCCGCCGGTTGAAGGCGTCCGGATCGCCGTCCTCGGGGATCCATCGGAAGATCGAGACCGACAGCTCGGGGTCGGGTCCGGTCTCGAACCCCAGCTCGCCGACGCGATCGTGGAAGTGGCGGGTGAGCAACAGCTTCTCGCGGAGCCCGGCGCGGAAGGGCGCCAGCCCGTGGATCATCAGCGGCAGCCAGAGCCGGAGCCCGCGGAAGTGCTTCGAGAGCTCGGGCGAGAGCTCCGCCGGCGAGTCGACGTCCCGGACGCTCGCCTCGGCGTCCTGCATGTAGGCGGCGCGGTAGCGGTGCGCCCGGTGCATGGCGGCCTTGTCCTTGAGCACCACGGCGCCGAGGCCGTACGGGAGGAAGAGGCCCTTGTGCGGGTCCATGACCACCGAGTCGGAGAGCTCGATGCCGTCGAAGCGCTCCCGGACCTCGGGGCAGAGGAGGAAGAAGGCCCCGTAGGCGCCGTCGACGTGGTACCAGAGCTCCTCCTCCCGGGCCACCCGTCCGATCTCCCGCAGCGGGTCGACCGCCCCCACGTCGGTCGTGCCGGCCGAGGCGACCACCATCCAGGGGCGGAGCCCCCGGCCGCGGTCCTCGGCGACCGCGTCCGCCAGCGCGGAGGGCGACATCCGGTGCCGCTCGTCGGTGGCGATCCGGCGGATCCGACACTCCCCGAGCCCGGCGATCCGGAGCGCCTTGTCCACGCAGTGATGGGTCTGATCGGTGAGGTAGACGACGGCCCGGGGCGTTTCGGCGGCCGCCAGCCCGGTGGCCTCCCGGGCGGTGACGACGGCGACCAGGTTGGCGATGCTCCCGCCCGAGGCGAGGTTGCCGGCGGCGTCCGGCGGATAGCCGACCATCTCGGCCATCCAGTCGACCAGAAGGTTCTCGATCTCCACGGCGCCCGGGCCGGTGAAGCGGATCCCCGCGTACTCGTTGGAGACGGCCGCCAGGTAGTCGCCCAGGGCGGCGCCGTAGAGGCCGCCGCCGGGGATGTAGGCCATGTGGCGGCCCGACGCGGGCTTGAGGCCGGGCTCCTCGACGGCCCGCCGATAGAGGTCCAGGACCGTCTCCAGGTCGCGCCCCTCCTCGGAGACGGGGAAGTCGCGCAGCTCGCGGGCCCGCTCGCGGTCGGCGACGTAGGCGGGGGCGGCGCCGAGGCGCTCGAGGAAGGCCTCCGCGTGGCCCGCCACGCCGTCGAGCAGGGCGCCGCGCGCGGCGGCATCGGGCTCGAGGGCCCGGGCGCGCTCCTCGAGCGCGAGGATCCGGTCCCGCGCGTCGCTCCCCGCGGGAGCGTCCGGGCGTGCGCTCAGTCGTCCCTCGAGCTGCTGGGGAGCTCGTCCATGAGCCGATCCGCGATGCTGGGGAGGTCACCCTCCAGGGCGGTGCGGAAGACGTCGCGCACCTCCGCCACGAAGTCCCCGCCGTGCTTCCGATCGGCCTCGAAGCGCACCACGTTGCCGAGGTGGAGGGCGCCGTATCGCATGCCCTCGCCGGCCTCCTCGGGCTCCGTGGCCGTCTCCTCGCCGCCGGCTCCTCCCAGGTCGGGAGGCTCCGGTAGGGAGGACCGCCAGGACTCGTCCGTGCCTTCCGCGACCGGCCCGGCTCCCCCGGACCCCCCGAACAGGTCCTGGAGGTCGGACGCGGGGATGAGCACGACGAGATGGCCGACCAGGCCCGGCGACTCGGCCTGGCACCCGAGCCCGACGCGCCGGGGACGGTCCAGCAGCTCCCGCAGACGCTCCATGGAATCGGGCTCACCGGCGAACTGGCCCAGCCGGGCGCCGCTGTCACGACGGTACACGTCCACCGGCAACGAGCCCTCCGGCACCGGTCCCTCCCGAGCCACCTCGCCGCGCAGCGGGAGCTTCTGGCGGGACGCCATGAAGACGTGACGGCCACCGGCCTCCGCCGAGCCGGTGGCGAGGTCGGAGATGTCCCGGTGGATCGGGTCGAGGTATGTCCTGGACGTCATCGGTCGTTTCGGTAGCGGGAGTTTGCGAGCGTGATCGCGGCCATCGTCCTCTCTCGACGGCCCATACACCGGCGGAGGAGCGAGGGTGCGTCGGGTTGCC
>CAZEUW010000149.1:2463-6288 GCA_964515425.1 uncultured Gemmatimonadota bacterium
GTCCTCTCTCGACGGCCCATACACCGGCGGAGGAGCGAGGGTGCGTCGGGTTGCCGGAACGCCGGGGCCGGGCCTAGCGTTGCCGGCACCGAGCGATCGCCGTCCGTTCACCCACGGGAGGGGCGCGACGATGGACGAGTCCTCCTGGCTCTCCGAGTCCCTCGAGGCCCGCGGCCGCTCCGCCCGCCACGGGCGCGGGGTGTTCGCGACGCGAGCGGTCGAGCGCGGCGATCGGCTCGCCGTCTGGGGCGGCCGGATCGTCGATCGGGAGCGGCTCGACGCGCTCCCCCCCGAGGAGCGAAGCCTCAGCCTGCAGGTGGGGGAAGGCCTCTACCTCGCGCCCCACGGCGAGCCGGATCCCGCGGACTTCGTCAACCATTCGTGCGATCCCAATGCCGGCCTCCGCGGCCAGATCACGCTGGTCGCGCTGCGCCCCATCGCGGCCGGCGAAGAGGTGTGCTTCGACTACGCGATGAGCGAAGGCTCGGACCACGACGAGTTCGAGTGCGCCTGCGGCGCCGATCGCTGCCGGGGCCGCGTCACCGGCGACGATTGGCGCCTCCCGGAACTGCAGAGACGCTACGAGGGCTACTTCTCGCCCTACCTGGCTGCGCGGATCGACGCGCTGCGCCCCGACGACTGAGTCGACGGACGCGCCAGCGTCTTCTCGGCGAGCGTGAGCTCCATGCTGGTCCGGATCGTCCCGGGACGGTCGCTCCCGGGCAGGTAGAGCCGCACCAGGTAGTCTCCCTCCGGCAGGCTGTCGCCGAGCACCCGCTCGGCCGTGAACGACGACCAGAAGTCCTCGACCTCGCCCGGGCGCAGGTCGAGCGTCCGGATGCCGGCGCACGCTTCGGCCCGGCCCTCGTCCCAGACGAGCCGGTCGCTCAGATACAGGCGCAGGCGGACCACGCAGAAGGGGAGCTCCCTGACGACCCGGCCCGACGTCCTGTTCTCCACGGACGCGCTCACGCGCAGCCGGTCGTCCGCGGAGGGGAGCATCCGGTACTCGATCGTGAGGCCCGCCCAATCGACGCTGGTGGAGCCGACGCCGGGCGCCGAGCCCTCGGGCGACCGTCCGGCGCACGCGCTCAACGCCGTCGTCAGGACCAGGGCGGACAGGAGGACGGAGCGCGGGGACACGCGCGGCTGCGGCGGGCAGTCGCCGGGCGGGGGCTAACGGCCGTCCACGGCCTTCGCCACCTCGTCCACGTAGTCGTCGACGTTCGTGATCACATCGACCATCTCCGCCGTGCCCGAGGCGGCCGAGACCTCCTTCGCGAAGCGAAGCAGCGTGCCCCGGATCCGGTCCCGGTCCACGCCCTCGCCCGACGACCGCTTCCGGCCGCGACCCTTCGACTTCCGGGACGTCGACGTCTTCTTCGTCTTCTTCTTGCCGCCGCGGGACTTCTGTGCCTTCTGGCGCTTCACCTGGAGCGGGTAGCGCGCGTGGAACTGACGCAGCGTCAGATCGTCGATCGAGCCGTCGATCTCCGTGGCTTTCGCGTAGAGGTCCTTGTTCTCGGCGTCCGGATTCTTCTCCAGCTCCTTCCGGACCATCTTCATCACGTCGTCTTTGATCTCGGCCATGAGTGCTCTGTCTCCGTGCAATGAGAGGAAAATCGAATCCCAGAATGTCCGATCGGTGGATAGACTACTATATCGCCATCATAATTATGTCAACAGTCATCGATATCGATTCGATAGTCGAAGTATAGTAGTTCACCTATCCCGCGGGCCCGGTCCGAGCGACTATCCGCGCGCCGAGGTCCAGCTCTCCCCCTCCCAGCACATCTGCCAGAACCTCAGCTCGTATCGGCTGGACAGCACGAACAGGTCGACGAGTCGCGACCGCTCCCGGTCGGTCCGACCGCGGCCGTGACGGTCGGTCTCCTTCCGGAGCCACCGGGCCGCCTCCCGGAAGTCCTCGGAGGTGTACTGCTCGATCCAGTCGCGATATCGGTCGTCCGCGGGGCCGGGACCCTCGGCCATCCGCTCGGCGATCCAGGCGTAGCCCCACGCACACGGCAGCAGGGCCGAGAGGAGCCCGGCCATGTCGTCGTCGGCGGCGGTCCGGACCAGGAAATCGGTGTAGGCGCGGGTCGTGGGCCACATCGGCTCGGCGGCGAGGTCCTCGGGGCCGACGTCGAACCGCGCGGCGTAGCTCCGGTGGAGCTCCATCTCCGTGTCGAGGGTCAGGTCCAGCACCCGTGCGTACCACCGCATCGCCTCGAGCCGGTCGGCCTTCGCGGCCGCCCAGGCGAACACGCGCGCGAACTCCTGCAGGTAGCGGTAGTCCTGGAGGACCCATCGCCGGAAGCGCTCCTCCTCGAGCGAGCCGTCGGCGATCCCGCGGACGAACGGGTGGGCGAGCTGGGCCTCCCAGACGTCCCGCGCGGCTTCGAACTGCACCTCGCTGAGACGCACGTCACGCCTCCCCACGGCTCGTGGTCCCCGCCTCGTCGGGCAGGCCCGGCCATCCCGAGCCGGTGTAGGCCATCTCCCAGAACGCGATCTCGTAGCGCACCGTGGTCTCGAACAGTCGCGCCATCTCCCGCCGGTCGGCCGGGCCGGCCTCCTCGGCGAGCCGGTCCTGACGCTCCTCGAGCCCGTCCACGAAGCCGGCGAAGGCCTCGCCCGACCAGTTCTCCACGAAGGGCTGCCAGGGGGAAGAGGGGTCGAGGCCCGCCCGCACCACCTTCCAGGACTCGTGGTAGGCCTTCTCGGCCACGTAGTAGACGGTGTGGGACTGGCAGTACGGACGGCCGCGGGCGGTCGCCAGGAGGAACTGTACGTAGGCGTGGTTGACCAGGGACGGCCGGACGTGCGCGAGATCGACCCCCAGCGCGTCCGCCCGCTCCCGGAACAGCCGCAGCTCGTCGTGCAGCGCGTCGATGGCCGCCGCGTGGGCCTCCCGGTCGGCGGCCGGCGCCCGCGACAGCAGCAGCGCCACGAAGGGGACCGCGGCCTCCACGAAGAGGTAGTCCTGGCGGAGCCAGTCGGCGAACAGCTCGTCGGACAGCGTGCCGTCCCGCGTCTCGAGGAGGAAGGGGTGCTCCAGCATCCGTCGCCAGAGCGGCTCGAGCCGGTCGAGCTGGTCGTGGCAGAAACCCATGGCGCCTCCCGTCGTGCGTCGACTCTCCGTCGGAGCGGGGCGGGGGCGCACGGGAAGGACACCTCGGGCTCCCTTCGCCGGCATGACCCGGATCAGGTTCCGGCGGCCGATTCGAGCGCGGGGCGCGCGCGAGCGCCGCACAGGGTATCTTCTCAGCCGGGTCGCCCCGGCACCCCTGCCACCGAGCGTGAGGCTACGTGTCGGCCGCCGGGCGCGCCACCCGTTCCGCGGCCGCACCGTCCCGGGCCCGAGCCCCGGACGGTGCGGCCGAGATCCGTCACCGTCTTCCCGAGAGGAATCCATGCTGCTGCGATCATCCCCCGGTCGCGGGCTGGCGCCCGCGCTCGCCCTGCTGGTCGGACTGCTGTCGAGCGCGGGGCTCCGGGCCCAGGGGGCGGAGGTCCCCGACATCCCGTTCGAGACCTTCGTGCTGGACAACGGGCTCACCGTCGTCGTCCACGAGGACCGCAAGGCGCCCATCGTCGCGGTCAACCTCTGGTACCACGTGGGCTCGAAGAACGAGAAGCCCGGCCGCACCGGCTTCGCGCACCTGTTCGAGCACCTGATGTTCAACGGCTCCGAGCACTTCGACGACGACTACTTCATCCCGTTCGAGCGGGCCGGCGCCACCGACATGAACGGGACCACCAACCCCGATCGGACGAACTACTTCCAGAACGTGCCGGTGCCGGCGCTGGACCTGGCGCTCT
>CAZEUW010000150.1:0-6280 GCA_964515425.1 uncultured Gemmatimonadota bacterium
GTAGAAGAAGAGCGCGCCGAAGCCGAGCAGGGAGGCCAGGACGAATCCGAACAGTCCCAGGCGGAGGGCGCCGGGCGGCAGGCCCAGGACCTCCCCTCTGTCTCTGGACTCGGACGGCTCGGGACACACCGGAGCGGCTCCTCGATACGGTTCGATGCTGCCGGGATGGACGGATCCGCGCGTCGGCGGACGAAGACCCGGGCGGGACGCGAGGTTCGTCTGGCCCGCCCTTCGCGAGCCACATAGGATAAGACGGCTCCCGCGGCGCGCAAAGCGTGCGCCCAGTGCGGGACTCGGGCCCGTCCGAATCGGACGCGCGAATCCGACCCCAGCAGGCTCGCCGTGAAGAGGTATCCCGCCTACGATCCGCCGGAATACGTCGATTGGAGCCTGGACGGGGGGCTCCTGGAGGCCTACCGAGAGCGGCTCGCCGAGCGGCCGGACAGGGCCGCGATCGTCGACGCGCTGGACGCGGAGGCGCTGCTCGACCTCTACCGGGGCCTCCTGCGGTTCCGGCTCCACGACGTCGCTCTCCAGCGTTGGGTCAAGCAGGGCGTGATCTCCAAGGCGTGGCTCGGCACCGGCGAGGAGGCGACCACCGTGGGCGCGGTGCACGCGCTCCGGCGCGAGGGCGACCGCGGCGACGTCGTGGGTCCGATGATCCGGAACGCCGGGGCGTGCCACGAGATGGGCATGAGCGTGGCCGAGATGCTGCGCGGCTATCTGGCGACGAGCGACTCCCCGACGGCCGGCCGCGACCTCCACGTGGGTGATCTCTCCCACGGCGTGCAGACACCGGTCAGCATGGTGGGCTCGCTCGCGCCCGTCATGAACGGCTTCGCCTGGGCGTTCCGCCGTCGCGGGGAGGACCGGGTCGCGCTCACCTGGGTCGGCGACGGCGCGACCAAGCACGGGGAAGTGCACGAGGCGCTCAACTACGCGGCGGTCTTCGAGCTGCCCGTGATCTTCGTCCTCCAGAACAACCAGGTGGCCCTGGGCACGCGCTTCGACCAGCATCACCCCTCGGAGGACTTCTCCCGGTGGGGGGAGGCGTACGGGGTCCACCTGGAGCGCGTCGACGGCAACAACGTGCTGGACGTCTACGCCGCCACCCGGCTCGCCCGGGAACGCTGCGTGGAGGGCGACGGGCCGGTGTTCCTGGAGGCGGAGACGTTCCGGATGGGAGGACACGCCACCCACGACGTGCGTGAGGCGCGGGAGACCTTCCCCGACGAGCTCTTCCGCCACTGGGGCCGGCGCGACCCGATCGGGCTGTACGAGGCGTGGCTCGAGCGGTCGGGGCGGGACCTCGGGGGCGTCGGCGACGGGAGCCTCGAGGAACGCAACCGATCGCGTCTCGCGTCGGTCGAGGAGGCGGTCCGCGAGGAGGTCGAGGCGGCGGCCGAGGAGGCCCTGGTGAGCCGCGTGGACGACGCCCCGTCGCCGGAACAGGCGACGACAGGGGTGTACGGACGGCCATGACGCGGGACGACCGGACGGTGGAGACGGAGAATGGGCGCTGGCGCGCGCTGACGGCCTGGCGTGGCCGGGGCGACGTGGGTCTCCTCTACTTCCTGCGGCTCGAGGACGGAGCGCCGAGCGAGCGGGCGGACGAAGACCGACGCGCGAGCCTGGAGCCGGGCGAGCGGCTCGCGGACCTCGGCGACGACGAGCTGCGCCGCCGGCTCTCCGACGGGACCCCGTTGACGGCGACCGAGCGGCGATTCCGAGCCCCCGACGGAGAGCTGTGGCTCGCCCAGAGCGTCGGACCGGTGTGGGCGGAGGGCGACGTGGCGGCAGGGCTCACCGGGGTCGTGTTCACGGCCCTGGAGGGAGAGCCGCGCCGGCTGACCACCGGCGACGGCGTGCACGTCGGCGAGGTCGGCGAGGTCGCCCTGGCCGAGCGCTGGCGGGCGGCGGCCGGGGTAGACGGAGCCGAGGGGGACGGTTCGGGGGCCGGCGACTGAGCACGCTCGACGTCTATCTCTACGGGGACTACGGCTGTCCCTTCACCTACGTGGTCGACGCGCGGCTACGGGGGATGGCCGAGGAGGAGCGCCTCTCGGTCCGCTGGCGGCCGCTCTCGGTTCGCCGCGCCGTCCCGTCCGACGGGCTCCCGCTGCGAGAGTCCGGGCAGGCGCCCGGCGAGTGGGCGGCGGTGGGGCGGGAGCTCGGCGCCGAGGCCGCGGAGCTGGAGCTGCCGTTCGAGCTGCCCGACCGGCTGGTGAACACCCACGAGGCCCTGCAGGCGGGCGAGTTCGCGCGCGACCTCGGTGAGGACGCCTTCCGCAGGATGCACGAGGGGCTGTTCCGGGCCTATCTGGCCGAGGGTCGTAACCTGGGTCGACGGGAGACGCTGTTCGAGGTGGCCGGGGAGGTCGGGATCGACGTCGACGCCCTGGCGGACGCGCTCGACGACGGGCGCTACGAGGAGGAGCTGCGGCTCGCGGCGGACGAGGCGGAGCGCTACGGGATCGAATCGACGCCGACGATGCTGTTCGGGCGGCACAAGGTCGTGGGCTGCGCGCCGGCCGCGGTGCTGCGGGAGGCGTGTCGCCGTGCGCGGGAGGACGGCTGAATGCTCAGGGTGACCTTTCTCGGCACGGCGTCCTCCCGTCCCACGGTGCGGCGCAACGTATCGGCGCTGGCCGTCCACCGGGAGGGGCAGTCGTATCTCTTCGACTGCGGCGAGGGGACGCAGCGCCAGATGATGCGCTTCGGCGTCGGCTTCCGCTTCCGGGAGATCTTCGTCACCCATCTCCACGCGGATCATTACCTCGGTGTCGCCGGACTCCTCCGCACGATGAGCCTCCAGGGCCGGGAGGAGCCGGTCACCCTGTGGGGACCTCGGGACGGGGGGGAGCTGCTCCGGCAGACGGTCGAGCTGGGGGGCGACCGCCTCTCCTTCCCGGTGAGCGTGCGCGAGCTGGAGCCCGGGCGGCCGATCGAGCGGGACGGGCACCGGCTGCTCCCGTATCCGACGCGGCACACGGGCCGCTCGGTGGGGCTCGTGTTGGAGGAGGACGCCCGGCTGGGGCGCTTCGATCCGGAGCGGGCGAGCCGTCTGGGCGTGCCGGAGGGACCGCTCTTCGGTCGGCTGCACAGGGGCGAGCCGATCGAGCTGGAGGACGGCACCCGCGTGGCGCCGGATGAGGTGGTCGGGCCGCCCCGGCCCGGCCGTCGGCTGGTCTACACCGGCGACACGCGGCCCTGCCCGCAGACGGTCGAGGCCGCCCGCGACGCGGACCTCCTGGTGCACGAGGCGACCTTCGGCGACGAGGAGGCCGAGCGTGCGGCGGAGACCGGGCACTCGACGGCGCGCGAGGCGGCGCGGGTCGCCGGCGAGGCCGGCGTGCTTCGGCTGGCCCTGACCCACTTCAGCGCCCGCTACTCGGAGCAGGCCCATCGGCTCGGGGAGGAAGCGGCCGAGCTCTTCGAGGATCCGGTCGTCGCCGAGGACGGGATGGAAGTGGAGGTGCCCTACCGGGACCAGCCCGGCGAGGTGACCGTTGCGGAGGGTGGCGACGGTTGACCGGCGCGGCGGAGACCCGAGCGAGAGGGACGGTGGCGATCGTCCCGCCGGGGGACAAGTCGATCTCCCACCGGGCCCTCCTGCTCGGCGTGCTCGGCCGCGGGGTGAGCCGCGTCCGGGGGCTGCTCGACGCCGACGACGTGCGGGCCACGGCGCGGGTGCTGGCCCGGCTCGGGGCGGAGGTGCCGGAGCGGTGGGACGGCGTCGTCGCGCTCGAGGGACCGACCCGCCTCGGCTCCGCCGGCGACCGTCCGCTCGACTGCGGCAACAGCGGGACGACGGCCCGGCTCTCGGCCGGTCTGATCGCCGGCGCGGGCGTCGAGGCCGTGCTCGACGGCGACGCGTCGCTGCGGCGGCGCCCCATGGACCGGGTCGTCTATCCTCTCCAGGCCATGGGCGCGCGCATCGACTACCTGGAGGAGCGCGACCGACTCCCCATCCGCCTCCGCTCCCGGGCCACCGGCTCGCTGCGTGCGCTGGTGTACCGCCCGGAGGTGGCCAGCGCCCAGGTCAAGTCGAGCCTGCTGCTCGCGGGACTGGCCTCGGGCGTCGCGATGGAGGTCGTGGAGCCGGGACGCTCGCGCGACCACACCGAGCGGCTCCTGGCCGCCATGGAGGCTCCCGTCCGCTTCGGTCCCGAGGGCGAGGGGGCGCGTGTACGGCTGGAGGAGGGAGCGCGTGACCGGCTCGAGCCGCTCGACCTCGAGGTGCCGTCCGATCCGTCCTCGGCGGCCTTCCTGGTGGCGGCGGCCCTGCTCGGCGGCCGCTCCCTGCGCGTGGAAGGGATCGGCCTCAACCCCACCCGCACCGGCTGGATCTCGGTGCTCCGGCGGATGGGCGCCGCGCTCCGGATCGTCGAGGGGGAGCCGTCGGCGGGGGAGCCCGTGGGAACGCTCACCGTGGAGCCGTCCGGGCTCGGCGCGTTCGAGATCGTCGGCCGCGAGGTCCCCCGACTCCTCGACGAGATCCCGGTGCTGGCGGTGCTGGCCGCCCGGGCGGAGGGCACCAGCGTCGTCCGGGGAGCGGAGGAGCTGCGGGTGAAGGAGAGCGACCGGCTCGCCCTGCTGGCGTCGAACCTGGAGCGGATCGGGGTCCGCTGCCGAGAGCGCGAGGACGGGCTCGAGATCGAGGGCACCGGCGCCGCGCTCGAGGGGCGGGCGACCACGGCGGGGGACCACCGGATCGCCATGGCCTTCGGAGCGCTCGGGGCCGATCCGGACGCGCGGGTCGAAGTCGACGACCCCGGGTGCGTGGCGGTGTCCTATCCCGGCTTCTGGGACGACCTCGCCCGACTCCACGGCTCGGAGGGGGAGGCATGACGGCGCGGGACGGGAGGCCGGCGTGAGCCCCGCCGTCGTGGCCGTCGACGGGCCGGCGGCCTCGGGAAAGAGCACCGCCGCCCGCGGCGTCGCCGAGCGGCTCGGCTTTCTCCACCTCAACTCCGGCGCTCTCTATCGTGCGGTCGCGTGGGCCGCGCTCGAGGGCGGCTGGACCGAGGCGGCGGCCGAGGAGGCCACGGCCCGTGTCGCGGAGGTCGAGCTGGAGCTGATCCCGTCCGGAGCGACGTATCGGGTGCGCGTCGACGGGGACGAGCCGGGGGCGGAGCTCCGGTCCGGCCGCGTGGCCGACGCCGCGTCACGCCTCAGCGGGCTCGCCCCGGTCCGGGCCCGTGTGAACCGGTTGATCCGGGCGGCCGCGCGGCGCGATTCCGTGGTGTGTGACGGCCGCGACGTCGGCACGGCGATCTTCCCCGACGCCGACCTCAAGGTCTTCCTGACGGCCGATCCGGAGGAGCGCGCGCGTCGCCGCCTCGGGGACGAGGGGGTCGAGCCGACGCCGCGTCGCGTGGCCCGAGCGGCGCGTCGCATCGCGGCCCGGGACCGCGCGGACTCCGACCGGCAGATCGATCCGTTGCGGAGGGCCGACGACGCGGTCGAGATCGACACGACCTCGCTCTCCCCCGCGGAAGTGGTCGACCGCATCGCGGCGGAGGCCGAGCGGCGGGGCCTCGGCGGCGAGCGCGGATGACGGCACCCACGGCCGCCGGGAGGGTAAGTGGCGGCCGGGACGTCACGGAGCGGGCGGCCCGAACGCGGCGGTCGTCCGACGCGTTGCTCGATCCGTCCGCCCTCGGTACGTTTCCCACTTCGACCGTGATCGCCAGAACCGTGAACCCGAGCCCCCGCCGGCAGGACCCCTCCCCTGCGAACACAGAGGTCGAGGATCCGCGAATGGTCGTCTGACCGCGGGCGCGATTCGATGGACGAAGCCATGAACGAGGACACCGACCCCAGCCCCCGAGAGACCACGGACAGCGCCGTCGACGCCGTCAAGGAAGACGAGGCCGTCACGGTCGTGGACACCGCCGCCATGGAGCCGGGAGATCCCGCCCCGGGCGCCGGCACCGTCGAGCTCACCTCCGATCAGATCGAGGAGCGCGCGCAGGAGGTCGGCGTGCGCCCCGACCTGTTCGACGAGGAGGACTACACGCTCGACGAGTACGAGGACATGCTGGCCATGTACGAGGAGACCCTGGGCGACGTCGCCCAGGGCGAGATCGTCACGGCGCGCGTCCTCCGCAAGACCGACACGGCCGTGGTCCTCGACGTCGGCTTCAAGTCGGAGGGCGAGGTCGACCTCGACGAGTTCGGCGAGGACGACGAGCTCGAGCCCGGCTCCACGGTCGAGGTCTTCCTCGAGCAGCTCGAGGACGACGAGGGCCGGGTGGTCCTCTCCAAGAAGAAGGCC
>CAZEUW010000151.1:0-6243 GCA_964515425.1 uncultured Gemmatimonadota bacterium
CGTCGACGTCGAGGTCGACGTGCGCCCGAACCGCTTCGTGTGGCTCGGCACCACCCGGCCGTTCCCGGCGTTCACCTTCCACTTCCGGGAGGACGAGCACGGGCTGTGGCGGGTCCACGCCTACCAGTACGAGGAGGGCGCCTCGACCTTCATCGTCGAGGCGCGCGAGGAGACCTGGCGGGCGGCGGGGATGGACGACGTCACCGAGGAGGAGACGATCGCCTTCCTCGAGGAGCTGTTCGCCGAGGAGCTGGACGGCCACCCCCTGATCGGCAACCGGTCGATCTGGCGGCAGTTCGAGACGGTCCGGGCCGAGCCCTGGTCGGTGGGCGACACGGTGCTGATCGGCGACGCCGCCCACACGGCCCACTTCTCGGTCGGCTCCGGCACCCGGATGGCCATGATGGACGCCATCGCCCTCTCCGAGGCGCTCGCCCGCCACCCGGACGACCACCCGCGGGCGCTCGAGGCGTTCGAGGAGGAGCGGCGCCCCGCCGTGGAGAGCCTCCAGCGGGCGGCGCAGGCGAGCCTCAAGTGGTTCGAGGACACCGAGCGCTACATGGACCTCCCCTCGCTCCAGTACGCCTACACGCTGCTCACCCGGAGCCTACGCATCACCCACGAGGACCTCCGCGTGCGCGATCCGGACTTCCTCGGGGAGGTCACGGAGTGGTTCGCGGGCGAGGCGGAGGCGCAGAGCGGCCGGCCGGTGCCGCGCTCGCCGACGCCGCCCCCGATGTTCACCCCCTTCCGGCTGCGCGAGATGGTGCTCGAGAACCGGGTGGTCGTCTCGCCGATGTGCCAGTACACGGCCGAGGACGGCACCGTGGGCGAGTGGCACCTGGTCCACCTCGGCAGCCGCGCGGTGGGCGGCGCGGGGCTGGTGATGGCCGAGATGACCGACGTCTGCCGGGACGGCCGCATCTCCACCGGCTGCGCCGGCCTCTACAAGGACGAGCACGCCGACGCCTGGGGCCGGATCGTGGACTTCGTGCACGACGTCTCGGACGCGAAGATCGGCATCCAGCTCGGCCACGCCGGCCGCAAGGGCGCGACGCGGTTCCTGTGGGAGGGAGGCGAGACGGAGCCGCTGCCCGAGGAAGAGCGCTGGCCGCTGATGGCGCCCTCCCCGAACCCCTACGTCCCCGGCCGGAGCCCCACGCCGAAGGAGATGACCCGGGCGGACATGGACGAGGTGCTCGAGGACTACCGGCGGGCGACCGAGTACGCCGACGCGGCGGGCTTCGACCTGCTCGAGGTCCACATGGCGCACGGCTACCTGCTGGCCACCTTCGTCTCGCCGCTGACCAACGACCGGGACGACGCCTACGGCGGGCCGCTGGCGGACCGGATGCGCTTCCCGCTGGAGGTGTTCGACGTCTGCCGCGAGGCGTGGCCCGACGAGAAGCCGATGAGCGTGCGGATCAGCGCGGTGGACTGGAAGCCGGGCGGCACGCGGCCGGAGGACGCCGTCGAGGTGGCCCGCATGCTGGCCGCCCACGACTGCGACATCGTGGACGTCTCGGCCGGCCAGACGGTCCACGACCAGGAGCCCCGCTACGGGCGGCTCTTCCAGACCCCCTTCAGCGACCGGATCCGCCACGAGGTGGGCATCCACACGATGGCCGTGGGCAACATCTCCTCGCACATGGACGTGAACACGATCCTCGCCGCCGGCCGCGCCGACCTCTGCTGCCTGGCGCGGGCCCACCTCTACGACCCCTACTGGACCCGCCACGCGGCGTACACGCTCGACTGGGACCTCGAGTGGCCGGACCAGTACAAGTCGATCCAGGACTACACCGTGCGCATGGGATTCAGGGACGAGGCGGAATGATGGCTCACGACCCGCACGATCGCGAAGCGGCCGTCACCTACGGCGCCTACCTGGCGCTCGACGAGCTGCTCTCGCTCCAGCGGCCCCGCTCGGAGGGCCCCGAGCACGACGAGGTCCTCTTCATCGTCATCCACCAGGTCTACGAGCTCTGGTTCAAGGAGCTGCTGCACGAGATCGACCACGCCAAGGAGCTGCTCGGCGAGGACGACCCCTACCGTGCCCAGCACACGCTGAAGCGGATCCTCACGATCCTCAAGGTGCTCGTCGGCCAGCTCGACGTGCTCGAGACGATGACGCCGCTCGAGTTCCTCGCCTTCCGCGACCGCCTCGAGCAGGCGAGCGGCTTCCAGTCGGACCAGTTCCGGGCGCTCGAGTTCGAGCTGGGCGAGAAGGACCGCTCGGCCATCGAGCGCTTCCCGCCCGGCAGCCGGGCGCGGGAGGGGCTGGAGCGGCGCTGGGACGAGCCGACCGTGTGGGACGCCTTCCTCGCCTACCTGGACCGGGAGGGCTACGACGTGCCCGCCGCGCAGCTCGACCGCGACGTCACCGCCCCGATCGAGCCCTCCGAGGACGTCCAGGACGTGCTGCTCGAGGTGTACCGGAACGACCCGAAGAACGCCGCCCTGTGCGAGCGGCTCGTGGACCTGGACGAGGGGATGCAGGAGTGGCGCTACCGCCACGTGAAGATGGTCCAGCGCACGATCGGCGGGCGGCCGGGCACCGGGGGCTCCGCGGGGGTGGACTACCTGAAGACCACGATCTCCGAGCCGGCGTTCCCGGACCTGTGGGAGATCCGGACGCGGCTGTGACGCTCGCCCCGGCCGACCTCCACGAGACGCCCAACGCCCTGGCGCCCGACTACGCGCGCTTCCGGGTCGACGAGCGGCTGCTGCTGACCGGCCACTCCCATCAGGCGTGGCCCGACGTGGGCCTGGCCGCCCAGGAGCGGGCCTGGCTCGTCGCCGCCGAGCACGTGGACGAGAAGTGGGAGCGGGCGGCCGAGCGGGCCGACCGGGTGCGGGCCGGCTTCCGGCGCCTGCTGGGCGACGACGAGGTCGCCGGCGAGATCGCGCTCGGCGAGAACACCCACGAGCTGGTCGTCCGCTTCCTCTCCACGCTGCCGCTGGCCGAGCGGCCCCGGCTGGTCACCACCGACGGCGAGTTCCACTCCATCCGCCGGCAGGTGGACCGGCTGGCCGAGGAGGGGCTCGAGGTGGTGAAGGTCGCGGCGCGTCCGGTGGCGACGCTGGCCGAGCGGCTGGCAGGGGCCGTGGACGACCGCACCGCCTGCGCGATGGTCTCCTCGGTGCTGTTCGAGACCGCCGAGATCGTGCCCCACCTCGAGGCGGCGGCCGCGGCGTGCGAGCGGGCGGGCGCCGAGCTGCTGGTGGACGCCTACCACCACCTCAACGTTGTGCCCTTCGACCTGCCCGCCATGGGGCTGGAGCGCGCCTGGGTCGTCGGCGGCGGCTACAAGTACTGCCAGCTCGGGGAGGGGAACTGCTTCCTCCGCTTCCCGGCCGACACCGACGCCCGGCCCGTGATCACCGGCTGGTTCGCCGAGTTCGCCGAGCTCGGGGAGGGGAAGGGCGGCGAGGGCCGGGTCCGCTACGGCGACGGGCCGGCGCGCTTCGCCGGGTCCACCTACGATCCCACCTCCCACTACCGGGCCGCCGCGGTGTTCGACTTCTTCGAGGAGCGCGGCCTCACCCCCGGGTTGCTGCGGGAGGTGAGCCGCCACCAGGTCGAGCTGCTGGCGCGGCGCTGCGCCGAGCCGCCGGTGGGCGACGCCGTCACGCTCCCGCGGGAGCCGGGCACCGACGGGATGGCCGAGCTGGCCGGCTTCCTCGCGCTCGAGACCCCGCGGGCGGGGGAGCTCTGCCGGGCGCTCAGCGAGCGGGGGGTGCGGACGGACCACCGCGGCGACGTGCTCCGGCTCGGGCCCGCGCCCTACCTGTCGGACGCCCAGCTCGAGGAGGCGGTGGGGCGGCTGGCGGAGGTGGTCTGAAGGCTAGCCCCGGTACTCGCGCATCCGGTGCATCTCCCGGCCGACCAGCTCGAACGCTCCCCGCTCGGCCTCGCGCCGGATCGGCTCCTCGTCCAGCGTCGTCAGGTCGCCGTCCCGGTAGAGCGGCTCGCCGTCGACGAACACGTGCGTCACGTCGGCGGCCTTCGCGGAGTGGACGAGGTTCGCGACCAGGTCGTGGCGCGGGACCAGGTGCGGGCGGTCCGTGTGGACCAGGATCAGGTCGGCGGGCCGCCCCTCGGCGATCACGCCGGAGTCCGGGAAGCCGGCCGCCTTCGCCCCGTGGCGGGTCGCCATCCGCAGGACCGCGTCGCCCGGCAGCGCCTCCGGATCGCGACGCTCGTGCTTCTGCAGCAGGACGGTCTGGCGCATCGCGGCGAACAGGTCCATGTCCGCGTTCGAGGCCGGCCCGTCGGTGCCGATCGCCACGTCGATCCCGCGCTCGGTGAACCGCGACAGGTCCACCGTCCCCATGCCCAGCTTCATGTAGGTGATCGGCGTGTGGACCACCGTGACGTCGTGCTCGGCCAGCAGGTCGAGGTCCGCGTCGGTCACGCACAGGCAGTGCGCCGCGACGCAGGCGGCGTCGAGGACGTCCAGGTCCGCCAGGTGCCCGACCGGCGTCCGGCCGTGCGCCTCCAGCGAGTTGGCGACCTGCTCCTCCGACTCGGCGACGTGGAGGTGGACGGGCAGCTCCCGCTCGGCGGCGAGCTCGGCGACGCGGGCGAGCAGCTCCGGCGGACAGACGTAGGGCGAGTGGGGGCCGAGCAGCAGCCGGAGGCGGCCCTCGGCGCGGTCGCGCCACCGGTCCACGAAGTCGAGCGTCCCCTCCAGGTTCGCGCCGACCTCCCGATCGTCCCCGATCCCGAACACGCACCAGGCGAGGCCGGCCTTCATGCCGGAGTCCTCGACCACTTCGGCGACCCGGTCCATGTGGAAGTAGTGGTCGTTGAAGCCGACGACGCCGCCCCGGATCATCTCGCACGCCGCGAGGGCGGCGCCCCAGTGGACGTCCTTCGGGGTGAGCGCCGACTCGGCCACCCAGATCTTCTCGTTGAGCCACCGGTCGAACGGCAGATCCTCGGCCCAGCCGCGCTCGTAGGTCATGGCGGCGTGACAGTGGGCGTTCCACAGGCCGGGCAGCGCGACCCGACCGCGGCCGTCGACGGTCTCGTCCGCCTCGAAGTCCTCGGGGACGCCCCCGACGGCGCGGATCGTCTCGCCGTCGACGGCCACCGATGCGTCGCGCAGGACGGTGCTCGCGTCGTCGAGGGTGACGACGTCGACGTGCTCGATCAGGGTTCGGGTCATGGGGTCTCCTCCTTCGTGCCCGGCGCTCGCGCCAAGGATAGGTTGCGAGGCGCTCGGGAGCGATCATCGACGGGGGAAAGAGACCGGTGGACCACGAGTCGCCCGAAGCCCTCGTCGAGGCCCTCTACGACGTCATCTCGGGCCCGGCGGACGAGCCCAGGGACTGGGATCGCTTCCGCGGGCTGTTCCAGCCCGGGACCCGGCTCATGGCGTTCACCACGCTCCCCGACGGCACGTCCCAGGAGGGTGTGTGGACGGTCGACGAGTACGTGGAGGCTGCCGCCGAATTCTACGCGGAGGACGGCTTCTGGGAGGAGGAGCTGTGGTCACGTATCGACCGCTTCGGGTCGATCGCTCACGTGTTGAGCAGCTACGCCTCGTGGATCGGGAGTCCCGACGGGGACCCCGTCGGCAGGGGCGTCAACAGCATCCAGGCGGTGCGGCACGACGAGCGCTGGTGGATCGCGTCGGTCGCCTTCGAGCTCGAGGGACCGGACCGGCCGATTCCATCGTGCTACCTCGGAAAAGGGCAGGGCTGAAGGGCCTGTCTCCCCGTCGTAAGCCGTTCGGGACCACGATGCAGTAGCTTTGATGATCGGCGGCTCTGTGCCGTCCTCCCCGGTACGAGAGGCCCAGGACGTGACTCGCCCTTCCCCGACCCGATGGAGCCGAAGCACCGTCGAACGGGCCGTCGGATCGGTGCTCCTCCCGTTCGCCTGCATGCTGGCGATCGCGTGCGGGAACGACCCCGTTCCGGGCGGTGCCGCAGGAGGCTCGGAGGCTGCCGCCGAAAGCGATTCCTCCGGTTACCTGTCCGGCGCGGCTGGCGCCCGCCTTCACTACCGGGTGCTCGGATCCGGCCCGGACACGGTCGTCGTGCTCCACGGTGGGCCTGGCGCGGGCATGAACTCGGTGCTCCCGGACTTCGCCCCGCTGGCCGAGCGCTTCACGGTGATCTTCTACGACCAGCGCGGCGGCGGCCGGTCGACCCTGCCCGCCGATACGTCGCTCCTGCACGCCCGCTACTTCGTCGAGGACCTGGAGGCCGTCAGGCGCCACTTCGGCCTCG
>CAZEUW010000152.1:0-6221 GCA_964515425.1 uncultured Gemmatimonadota bacterium
CCGGTCCCGACGCCCCGGCCGACGGCGAGGCGGCCCCGGCGGCCGCCGCGGCGGGCGACTCCGCGGCGGGCGACTCCGCGGCCGAGCCGACCGGGATCGACCGGCCCGAGCCCCCCTCGGTGGACTCGGCCACGGTGCGCGAGGCGGAGCGCGAGCGCGACCGCGCCGTCGGCGAGCTCGACGCGGAGGCCCGCGAGCAGTTCCGCGAGCTCTTCGGCACCGACCCGCTGGGCCTCGCGCGCGTCCCCGGGAACGCCGGCCGCTACGAGATCCCGCTGGAGACCAACGAGGCGGTCCGCTGGTGGATCGACCGCTTCCGGACGGACATCCCCGACCGGTTCGCGATCTACCTCGAGCGCGCCGGCCGCTACGAGCCGATGATCCGCCGGAAGCTCCGGAAAGCGGGCCTGCCGGGCGACCTGGTCTACAAGGCGATGATCGAGAGCGGGATGAACCCGAACGCCTACAGCCGGGCCCACGCGGTCGGGATGTGGCAGTTCATCGCGGGCACCGCCCGGAAGTACGGGCTCGAGGTCTCCTACTGGGTGGACGAGCGCCGCGACCCCCTCGCGGCCACCGACGCCGCCATCGCCTACCTCACCGACCTCCACGACGAGTTCGGCAGCTGGTACCTGGCGGCGGCCGCCTACAACGCGGGCGAGGGCCGGATCCGTTGGAGCATCGCCCGCTCCGGCACCGACGACTACTGGGAGCTGGTGGAGCGGCGGGCGATCCCCCGCGAGACGCGGAACCACGTGCCCAAGATCATCGCGGCGGCCCTGATCTCGCGCGACCCGGGCGCCTACGGCTTCGAGGTCGCGCCCGAGGAGCCGCTCGCCTTCGAGACGGTCACCGTCCCGGACGCGACCAGCATGGACGTGATCGCCGACGCGGCGGGGGTCGAGGAGTCCGAGATCCGGACGCTGAACCCGCACTTCCGTCGGCACGTCACCCCTCCGAACCGGAACGCGGAGGTCCGCGTCCCGGTGGGCACGGCCGAGCGGTTCCGGGAGCGGTACGCCCAGATCCCGGCCGACGAGCGGGTCACCTGGCTCGTGCACACGGTGACCCGCGGCCAGACGCTGTCCGGGATCGCCTCCCGCTACGGGACCTCGGTGCGGGCCATCGTCGCGTCGAACGAGGGGGTGCGGCCGCGACGGCTCCAGATCGGCCAGCGCCTCGTGGTGCCGCGGGAGGGCCGCACCGGGGACGGCCGGCTCGCCCGCGCCGCGCCGGACGGGCCGACCACGGTCGTCGTCCGCCGGGGCGACACGCGCTGGGAGATCGCCCGCCGGCACCAGGTCTCCACGCGCGAGCTGATGGCCTGGAACGGGCTCCGGTCGGCCCGCATCGATCCGGGCGACCGGCTGAGGGTCCGCCGCTAGGTCAGGCCTCGCTCCGGGGCGGACCGGCCAGGGGGTAGACCCGGGCCGCGCCCCGCAGCCCCTCCAGCGCGTTCCGCGTGTCCACCACCAGCGGCGCCCGATCGGCCACGAGCTGCCAGTCCACGTCCCGGTGGTCGGTGATGACCACGGCGGCGTCGCACGCCTCCAGCTCCTCCGCGGTGAGCTCCACCGAGCGGAGGGCGCTCCCGTCGTCCGCCGTCAGCTCCTCGACGTGGGGGTCGTGGTAGGCGACGTCGGCCCCGCGCCGCCTGAGCAGCTCGATCACGTCCAGCGCGGGGCTCTCGCGGGTGTCGTCGACGTCCCGCTTGTAGGCGACGCCGAGCACGAGCACGCGGCTGCCGTTGACCGGCTTGCGGACGTCGTTCAGGGCCTCGGCCACCCGGCCGACCACCCAGCGCGGCATCTCGGCGTTCACCTCGCTGGCGAGCTCGATGAAGCGCGTGCGGTACTCCAGGGTGCGCATCTTCCAGCTCAGGTACTCCGGATCCACCGGGATGCAGTGCCCCCCCAGGCCCGGACCGGGCGTGAACTTCATGAAGCCGTAGGGCTTGGTGTCGGCCGCCTCGATCACCTCCCAGACGTCCACGCCCAGCCGGTCCGAGATCATCGCCATCTCGTTGGCGAGCGCGATGTTCACCGCCCGGAAGGTGTTCTCCAGGATCTTGGTGAGCTCGGCCGCCTCGGGGCTGGAGACCTCGACCACGGTGTCGACCGCCTCCGACCAGAGCGCGACCGCGAGCTCGTGGCAGGCCGGGGTCAGACCGCCCACCACCTTCGGGGTCCGCGACAGCGGCCACTCCTCGTTGCCCGGGTCGATCCGCTCGGGGCTGAAGGCGAGGAAGACCTCCGAGCCCACCTCGAGCCCGGTCGCTTCCAGACGGTCCAGCACCACCTCGCGCGTGGTGCCCGGATAGGTGGTCGACTCGAGCACGACGAGCTGCCCGGACCGGGCCCGGCGGGCCACCTGCTCGACGGCTTCCACGACGTGGCTCACGTCGGGGTCGCCCGTCTTGGACAGCGGCGTGGGGACGCAGATGAGGACGGCGTCGCAGTCGGCCAGCCGGTCGAACTCGGTCGTCGCGGAGAGCCCGTCGCGCTCGACCAGGCCCGCGAGGGCCTCGTCGGGGACGTCCATCACGTGCGAGCGCCCGGCCTCCACGCCCTCGACGACGCGCTCGCTGACGTCGAACCCGACCACGTCGAAGCCGACCTCGGCGAAGCGCACCGCCACGGGGAGGCCCACGTAGCCGAGGCCCACGACGCCGACGGTGGCCTCGTGCGTGTCGATGCGTCGCCGGAGGGACTCGGCGGCGGTCGTCATGGAGGGATCGAGCCCGCGGTCCCGCTCAGGGCGAGCCGGCGAGGATCCGGCTGGCGTAGCCGTTGGAGGGATCCCGGCCGGTCGCGAGGAGCGATCGCACCCGGTTCGGCCCGCGGTTGTAGGCCAACAGCGCCATCCGGGCGTCGCCGCCGTTCTCCTCCAGCAGGAGCGACAGGTAGCGGAAGCCGAGGCGCAGGTTCGTGGTGGTCTCGAAGAGCTCGTCGGGCGTGACCGACGGGTCGAGCCAGGCGGCCGTCGACGGCTTGATCTGGGTGTAGCCCATCGCGCCGGCCTCGCTCACCGCCATCCGGCGGAAGGACGACTCGGTCTCCACGAGGCGGAAGGCGATCTCCGGCTCCACGCCCTCGGCCAGCGCGATGTCGTACACGGTGGCGGCGAGGTCGGCGGGGATGCCGTGCTCGGCGGAGAACGCCTGCACCTCGCGCAGCCGCTGGTGCTGGATGTGCTTGACCGCCAGCTCGCCCCGGGCGTCCTCGAGGGCCGCGGTGCGCTCGGCCAGCTCGACGCGGAGCTCGGCGGCGGCGGTCCACGGCAGGACGCCGGACGCGCTCGCCACCAGCCCGGCGGCGAAGGCCACCGCGGCCAGCGACACGATTCCGACCGGGCTCGAGAGCCGGTCACCCACCCGGTGCCACCAGGGGGTCCGGTCGCCGTCGAGGGTGCGTCCGAATCCGGGTCGTGTGCCGTCCACCGCGATCGAGTTCGAATTCATGCCTGTTCTCCGTGCTGACGCCACGAGGGCGAGGGGTGGAGCACCGACGAGACGTCGTCGGCCGGTACGGAATGACTCGGGTCCGACCGTGGTGGGGGCGCAATCGGTGTGCCAACCACGGGGCCGAGTCGCCTCTCCTACGGACTCGAGGCCCGGGGGTTCCCGGGATCACGGCTCCAGTCGCCGCTCGTGCCCCCGCGCTTCTCCAGCAGGCGCACCTCCTCGAGCGTCATCCCCCGGTCGCGGGCCTTGCACATGTCGTACACGGCCAACAGTCCGGCGCTCACCCCCGTGAGCGCCTCCAACTCCACCCCGGTGCGCGCCTCGGCGGCGACGGTGACCCGGACCCGCACGCCGGGCAGCTCCGGCAGGAGGTCCAGCTCCACGTCGATCGCCTCGAGCGGGAGGGGATGACAGAGGGGGATCAGGTCGGCGGTCCGCTTGGCGCCCCCCACGGCCGCGAGCCGGGCGACGGTGAGCACGTCCCCCTTCTCGACCTCCCGGTCGCGGATCGCGGCCAGGGTCGCGTCCCGCATCCGGAGCCGCCCCTCCGCGACCGCGGTGCGCCGGCTCACCGGCTTGCCGCTCACGTCGACCATGCGCGCGCGTCCCTGCTCGTCGAGGTGGCTGAACTCCGGATCCCCGTCCTCGTCGCTCATACGCTCCTCCCTCGTCCGTCGAGGTCCCGCGCCAGCTCGCCCAGCAGCGTCGCCGTCACGGCCTGCGGGTTCACGTTGCGGCGCGCCTCCTCCCGCGCGCGGTCCACGCGGTCCACCGCCCGGGCGATCGCCTCGGGCCGCGGCAGCTCCCCTCCGGCCGCCCGGGTCGCCCGCCCGGGGTCGAAGCCCCGGTCGGGCTGCTCGAGGGAGAGGGCCATCAGGTCGCGGAGGACCTCGACCACCGACTCCAGCATCTCGTGGAACTCGCCGCGCGCCCCGCTCGGCCCGACCCCCGCCGCGAACCGCCACCGGTCGCGGACGCGCGGGGAGAGGGCGGCGGCCACGAACGCCTCGGCGTCGTCCCGGGCCTCGTGCCCCTCGCCGCGGAGGTCGGCCAGCGCCCGGCCGATCGATCCCCGCGAGCGGCGCGCCGCCTCCTCCGCCTCCTCGGGGTCGGCCGAGGCCCTCTCGACCAGGAACCGGGCGACCCGCTCGCGGGGGAGGGGGGCGACCCGGAGCGAGAGGACCCGGGAGCGGACCGTCGGCAGCAGCGCCCCGCGCCGGCTCGAGGTGAGGACGATCCAGGTGTCCTCCGGCGGCTCCTCGAGCAGCTTCAGGAAGGCGTTGGCCGCCTGCTGGCTGGCCGCCTGCGGGACCATCGCCTCGGCGTCGCCGACCACGAAGACCGCGGCGTCGCCCATCGCCGGCCGGCGGACCGCGCGGGCCCGCATCTCGTCCACGGCCGCCAGGTAGATGCCGGTCGCCTTCTCGTGCTCTGGAGGCTCCAGCGGCGACTCCCGCCGTCGGGCGAGCTCCTCCATCCGGGCCGTCTCCAGCTTCTCCCGCAGCTTCTCGCGCGAGGACGCCCCCGTCGGTCGCGGGAGGGGAAAGAACCAGTGGAGGTCGGGGTGCTCGAGGCGCTCGGCCAGCCGGCAGCTCCGGCACGCCCCGCAGGCGGAGCGCTCCTCGCACAGCAGGAGCTGGCCGAGCCAGAGCGCCAGCCGCTGCTTGCCCACGCCGGGCGGCCCGTGCAGCAGCAGCGAGGCGGGGAGGCGGCCCGCCCGCGCCGAGCGGGCCAGCCGGTCGCGGAGCTCCTCGTGTCCGGCCAGCGGCGCGAGGCTCACGAGCCCTCCCGCAGCCAGCGCACCGGGTCGACGGCGCGCGGACCGTCCTCGCCGCCGGGCACGTGGATCTCGAACTGCACGTGGGGCCCCTCCCGGGTGCCGGCCCCGCCGACGGTCCCGATCACCTGCCCCTCGGAGACCTCGTCCCCGGCCGAGACCATCGCCTCGCGCAGGTAGAGGTAGACCGAGTAGTAGCCGCCGCCGTGGCTGACGATGACCGTGGGGCCGTAGAGGCTCCGCACGCCCGACCAGGCCACCCGGCCCGACTCGACGGCCCGGACCGGCGTGCCGGCCGGCGCGCCGATGCCGATGCCGTCCCGGTGGAGCGTCGTGCCGTTCTCGCGCTGGGGGCCGAAGCGGTAGAGGACCTCGCCCTCCACCGGCCAGTCGAGGTTGCCGAGGTCCGAGGTGCGCAGGCTGGAGGTCGTCGTGCGCCCCTCCTCGCGCTCGGCCTCCCGGCGGAGGCGCTCGAGCTCGCCGAGCAGGTTCCGGAGCTCCTCCTCGCTGCGGGCGAGCTGCGCGAGCCGGCTCTCGCTGCGGGACTCCTGGCTCCGGAGCTCGGAGATGCTGCGGCGGTGCTGGCGCTCGAGCTGCTCGAGTCCCCGCAGCTCCCGGCCCTTCTCGCCCCGGAGCCGGCGCAGCCGGTCCAGCTCGAGCCCGAGCGCCTCCCGCTGCTCGGTGAGGCGGCTCTCGAGCCGCTGCACCTGCTCGACCAGCATCCGGTCGTAGAGGGTGACCAGGCGCAGGTACTTGTAGCGGTGGATCAGGTCCGAGAAGGAGCGGGCCGACAGCAGCACCTGCACGGGGCGGAGCGGCCCCCGCTTGTAGACCTCCCGCAGCCGCTGGCGCAGCTCCACCGTCCGGGCGGTGAGCTCGTCCCGGGTCCGGATCATCTCCCGGGTGATCGACTCGACCTCCTCCCGGCGCGCGCGGATCGGCTCCTCGACCGAGCCCACGACGCACGCCGAGGTCCCGCAG
>CAZEUW010000153.1:0-6177 GCA_964515425.1 uncultured Gemmatimonadota bacterium
CGTCTCGCCCGCCTCCTGCGGGCGCTCGACGAGCGCGAGGCCCTCGACCGGGTGACGCCGCCCGTGCGCGAGATGCTGGCCGCGATGGCCGAGGCCGCCGACCCGCCGCTCGACCGCGCTTTCGCCGACCTGCTGCACCCCGTGCGCAAGGCGGAGGCGCTCGAGCTGCTTGGCGACGCGGGCCTCCTCTTCGAGGCCGTGCTGCAGAACACGGCCAACCCCACGGTCGTGCGGTCCGGCAGCAAGGTCAACGTGGTCCCCTCGGAGGCGACCGTGAAGATCGACGCGCGGACCCTGCCCGGGGTGGACGCCGAGGGGATGGTCGCCGAGCTCCGGGAGGCCGTCGGCGACGAGGTGGAATTCCGTGTGGAGCGATTCGACGCGGTCGGGGGCGAGACCGACCTGACGCTCTTCCCACTCCTGTCCGAGCTCATGCGGGCGGCCGACGCCGAGGCGCGCCCGGTGCCGCTCGTGCTGCTGGGAGGGACCGACGGCCGCTATTTCCGCCGACTCGGGATCCAGACCTACGGCTTCCTGCCCCTCGACCTGCCGGAGGAGTTCGACTTCCTGTCCACGATCCACGGCGTCGACGAGCGGGTCCCGGTACGGTCGCTGGAGTTCGGGACCGCGATCCTGGGCGAGCTCCTGCGGAGGTATCCCGGGTGAGCCAGTAGTCGCCGAGGCCGGGCAGGGGGGCTCGCCGCCCGCCGGCAGCGCGCCACTCCGGGCCGCGAGATCAGCGGCCGAGCTCGAGGTCCCACGTCAGGGCGAACACCGTTACTGCGACGGCCAGCGCCGCGATCGGAGCGACGAGCAGAGACGTCCTCCCGGTGTCGGTCCGCAGCTCCTCCACAGAGGTCACGCCTTCCAGGGGCAACGGCCGCGAGCGGCGTACCCGTGCGCCGTTGACCATGGAGGTCGATTCCCACCAGACCACCGAGTCCTCCTCGACGACGGCGCCGTCCAGTCGGAGCACCGACGAATCGGATCGCGTGATCCGGAGCGTTCGATCCTCCCCCCGAGCGTCGACGAGCGACGGGTCCGTTTCGATCCACGTGTGACAGCCCGAGAGGGCCAGGCTGAAGAGGAGCACGAGCGTCGTCGGGCGCACGAGGGGCGCCCCAGTCAGCAGGGTGTGGCCGCCCGAGGTCCCTCCGCGTGCCCAACGGGTCACCCTGCGTGCTGCTCGAAGGCGTGGGCCGCGCGGTAGATCGTCGCTTCCTCCCAGTGCCGGCCCACG
Source organism: uncultured Gemmatimonadota bacterium (assembly GCA_964515425.1). GTDB lineage: Bacteria > Gemmatimonadota > Gemmatimonadetes > Palauibacterales > Palauibacteraceae > CAYVFM01. The sequence goes on from CAZEUW010000153.1 coordinate 1,241, forward strand.
AGCATCATCCCCACCGGAAGGCCGTCGCTCGTCCCGCAGGGGATCGACATCGCCGGATGGCGGCTGACGTCGAACGGCGCCGTGTTGGCGAGGGGCGCCCAGGCCGCCAGGACCCGCTCGTGGAGCGGAGCGCTCGTCGGCGGCAGCTCCTGTGCCTTCATCGGCGTCGTCGGCATGAGGAGCAGGTCCACGTCGGCGAGGGCCGCGTCGTAGGCGCCGCGGAGCTGCCGGAAGAGGTTCGTGGCTCTCGCGTAGAGCCGGTAGCCGTGCTCGCGCCGGAGGAACTCGGACAGCAGCAGCACGGCGGTCAGCGTCTCGGGCAGCTCCGCGGGCCGGTCGCGCCATCGGGCGTGTACGTCCGCGAGGTCGGGATCGCGCGGCTCCTCCCGGCCCGTCCCGAGCCCGTCGGTGTGGAGGAGCTCGTGCGCGACCGACTGGACGGCGCCGAAGAGGATCGCTCCCCCGGCCCGGTGCAGGGGCACCGAGACCGGCGTCACCTCGGCCCCGAGCCCCGTCAGCGAATCCGCCGCCTCCCGGACCCTCTCGTCCACGTCCGGCTCGGACTCGTCCAGGCCGAAGCCCTCCTCGAGGAGCCCGATCCGGAGACCGTCGACTCCCTCGGCGAGCGCACCCCGGTAGTCGTCCACCGTCGGTTCACCCTGCCTCGGGTCGAGGCCGTCGGACCCCGCGAGCACGTCGAGGAGGAGCGCGTTGTCCTCGACGCTCGCGGTGACGGGTCCGGCGTGGTCGATCGTCGGGTCCAGGCCGAGGATCCCGGTGTAGGGCACCAGCCCCAGCGTGGGCTTCATTCCGCAGACCCCGCACCAGGAAGCGGGGATCCTGATCGAGCCCGCCTGGTCGCCGCCGACGGCCATCTCGACCTCGCCGGCGGCCACGAGCGCCGCGCTCCCCGAGGAAGAGCCGCCCGCCGAGACGCCCCGGCGGTGCGGGTTGTGGACGGGACCCGTGCAGCTCGTGTGGCTGCCCCCAGAGAGGGAGTACGCCTCGCACGTGGCCTTTCCCTCGATCGATCCACCCTCCTCGAGGATCCGGGTGACGACGGTGGCGTCCATCGACGGCACGTAGCCCTCCAGGAGCTCCGTGCCGTGCACGAGCGGCACGTGAGCCACCATGACGCTGTCCTTCACGGCGAGTGTGCGGCCGCGGAGCTTTCCGTCCTCCGCGTGGTCGATCTCGGTGCGCACGTACCAGGCCCCCAGCGGGTTCTCCTCGTCGCTCGGCTTCCAGCACCTCCGATCGGGATAGCGGACCTCGGGCAGCCCGTCCGGCATGCCCTCGAGGGCCTCGAAGCCCTCCCACAGGGCCGCCAGCACGCCGACGTACGAGGCCACGGCCTCGTCGGAGAGGTGGAGGCCGATGGCCTTCGCGATGGACGAGACGTCTGCTGGCTCGGGGGGTCGCATCGTCGCGCTCCTTCGGAGGAAGCGATCGGGGAACCGCCGGGCACCGGTCGGCGACGCGAATCGCCGTTCTTCCCACCACCCATAGTACCGCGGGAGCGCGGGGCGTGGGAGGAAGGCGATCGCCCGCCCCTCGTCTTCGACAGCGCCTTGCACGCCGCGGGCGGACTGCTCGTGGCCGGCTCTTGCCGCGCGGCGTGCCGTGCGTCACTGTGTGTCGATCTGGAGGAATACGCGTACGGTCGAGGCGAGGTGACGCTCGGCCACTCCCGCTCCCGGAGGTCGACGATGCGATCCACCCGAATTCCATCACCCGCGCTCGGTGTCCTCGCGGTCGGCGCGCTGACGCTCGGCTGTGCTCCCTCGGAGTCGTCCGACGGGGATCAGGCGGGCGCCGACGCCAGCGCGGAGGACGTCGCGGGCGCCGTGGCGGCCGCCCCGGACCACTACTCGGTCGCGTACGAGAACGACGCCGTCCGCCTCCTGCGCGTGAGCTACCCGGCCGGCGAGAGCTCGGCCATGCACTCGCACCCGGCTCACTGCGCGGTGGCCCTCTCGGACCTCACGATGCGCATGTCGCCCCGGGAGGGTGAAGCCAGGGATCTCGGCATGGAGACGGGCGAGATGGTCTGCGTCGAAGCGGGGGCCCACAGCATGGAGAACACGGGGTCGGAGGCCGCCGAGGTCGTCCTGGTCGAATTCGCTCCGGGCGCCGCGGCGGGCTCGGACGAGCTCCCCGACCATCCGGGCGCCGTCTCCGCCGACCCGGATCACTACACGGTCGAGTTCGAGAACGACGTCGCCCGGCTCCTCCGGATCCGTTACGCGCCGGGCGAGACGTCGGTCATGCACCGGCACCCGGCCAACTGCGCGATCTTCCTCCAGGACCAGCCGACCACCATGGAGACGCCCGACGGCGAGACGGTCGAGAACCCCGGCTACGAGAGCGGCCACGTGGAGTGCTGGGACGCCCAGGCGCACCTGCCGACGAACACGGGCGACGAGTCGCTCGAGCTGATCCTCGTGGAGCTGAAGGGGCGTGCGACCTGGGACGGAGCGGGCGAGGGCGGCTGAGCCCGGACGATCGGACCCGGACCGCCGTCCAGGGGGCCGGGTCCCCGCCAGCCCTCAGGGGCGGGCGTCGGCGAAGCCCTCAGGGCTGGTAGCCAGGCCCGGGAGCGCGTCGGCTAGGGAGCGGTCCGCGGTGACGAGGGGCGCCGAGAGCGCCTCGGCGAGGGCCGCGAATTCACAGTCGTAGGCGCTGCACCCGGTCTCCTGGGCGAGCCGGAGCACGTGGCGTCCGTCTACGACGTGCTCCCGGCCGTCCATCACGTCCTCCGCCATCCCGGCGACCGCAAGGGCGTCCTCGAACGACAGCGCGGACCGCCGCATCTGCACCGCGAGCACGTTTCGGAGCTCGCTCCGCCAGAGCAGGGGGGGCGTGCCAGTCGGGGTCAGCGCGCCAGACGACTTCGGCCGCCTCCGTGCGTTCGCCCGGAAGGTTCGCTCGTCTCGAGCCGGTGGACGATCTCCTGATTCAGGCTTCGGCGGTTGCGGTCCGCAGCCGCCTTCAGCCTTTCGTAGACCTCTCCGGGGATGCCCCGCACGGTGACGTCGGCCATCGTCGCGTCCATGCCTGAGGATAGCGTGATGATGTCATTGTGCTATCATCGCGATGCACAGGCGAGCTCCCTCCGGCAAGGCGGCGTGCCATCAGCGAGACCACCCGCGCCTCGATCGACGGCTCCCTGCGCTTACGCCCTGCGGGATTCGACCCGGAGCGTATCACGGGTTGACGGGGGCAATCCCCCGTGTTCGATTGGACCAGTTGCAGCGTGGCGTCCCGCCGCGTGACCCGACCCGACGGCCGATCGTCGGGCCCGAAGCCCCGCCCGCCACGGTGCGGGCCGGGCCTCTCCTCTCTCCGGAGGCTCTCGATGCGACGCACCCTCCTCCTGGCCTCGTTGGTCCTGTTCGCCGGCGCGTGCGCCGACGCGCCCACCGCGCCCGAGCAGTCGCTGGCTCCCGCACCTGGAGAGGACGTGCAGCTCGCGTCGAGCGCCCAGGACGACAGCCGGGTCATCCCGGACCAGTACATCGTCGTCTTCGACCGCGGCGTGCGCGACGTGCCCGGGCGGGCCCGCGGGCTCACGTCGCAAGCGGGCGGCGAGCTGCTCCACGTCTACGAGCACGCGCTCCGCGGCTTCGCGGCGCGGCTGCCGCAGGCGGCGGTGGAGGGCATCCGACGCAATCCGAACGTGGCCTACATCGAACCCGACGGGGTGATGCACGCCATCGGGAGCGGGACCCAGAGCTCGCCCCCCTCCTGGGGCCTCGACCGGGTGGACGAGCGCGACCTTCCGCTCGATCTGCTATACGACTACGGCGCCTCGGGCGAGGGCGTGCGCGCCTACATCCTCGACACGGGGATCCGCACCTCCCACGATGACTTCGGCCCGCGGGCGTCGGTCGGCGTCGACGTGATCGGCGACGGCCAGGACGGCCAGGACTGCAACGGCCACGGCACGCACGTGGCCGGCACCGTCGGCGGGACCTCCTACGGCGTCGCCAAGAACGCGGCGCTGGTCGCCGTCCGGGTGCTGGGTTGCGACGGGTCGGGCAGCTACAGCGGGGTGATCGCGGGCATCGACTGGGTGACCGCCAACGCGATCCTTCCGGCCGTCGCCAACATGAGCCTGGGCGGCGGCGCCAGCACCGCCGTGAACGAGGCGGTCGACAACTCCGTGGCCGCGGGCGTCTTCTACGCCGTGGCCGCCGGCAACGGCCACTGGCTGTTCGGCTGGCCGGAGGACGCGTGCACCAAGAGCCCCGCGGGCGCCGCTCGGGCCTACACGGTCGGCGCCACCAACAGCAACGACGGCGAGGCCTCCTTCTCCAACTATGGCTCCTGCGTGGACCTCCTCGCCCCGGGCGTGTCGATCACCGCGCCCTGGATCGGCAGCGACACCGACACGAACACGATCAGCGGCACGTCGATGGCCACCCCGCACGTGGCCGGCGCCGCCGCGGCGTACCTCGAGGCGAATCCGGAGGCGAACCCCGTACAGGTGGCCGGCGCGCTGAGCTCCGGCGCCACCTCGGGACGGATCGCGCTCCATGCTTCCAGCTCCAGCGGCGGCACGCCGAACCTGCTGCTCTACACGGGGGTCGTCGGGGACGGTGGGGGCGGCGAGGGCGGGAACGCGGCGCCGACGGCGTCGTTCACGAGCGACTGCATGGAGTTCACCTGCGACTTCGACGGGAGCGGCTCCTTCGACGACGGCTCGATCGCCGGGTACGCGTGGGACGTCGACGGCGACGGCACCACCGATTACACGACGGAATCGGTCGACGACCACACGTACGAGACGGACGTGCAGTGGGAGCGAATCGAACTCCCGGACGAAGTCCTCGAAGTCCGCGACGCGCTCAATGAGGTCATCAAGGACCGCCTGGAGAAGCTCCGCGAACTCGGCGTGACGCGGGCGTCGAGCCCGGACGTCTCCCAGAAGGACC
>CAZEUW010000154.1:0-6156 GCA_964515425.1 uncultured Gemmatimonadota bacterium
GGCCGGCCCGAGGCATCGTCGGGAGGGAGCTGAGGGGGAGATGGACGTTCCGAGCGGCGTGTTCCGCGAATACGACATTCGAGGGATCGTCGGCGAGGACCTGACCGCGGGTCTGGCCCGGGCCGTGGGGCGGGCGTACGCGACCGAGCTCGCCGGGGACGGATCGGCGCTGGTCGCCGTCGGCAGGGACAACCGTCCCAGCTCTCCGGCGCTCTGCGACGCGCTCTGCGCGGGCCTCGCGGCGGGCGGGGCCGACGTGGTCGAGGTCGGCACGGTCCCCACGCCCGTGCTCTACTTCGCCGAGCGGCTGCTGGAGGCCGACGGGGGCATCCAGGTCACGGGATCGCACAATCCTCCCGAGTACAACGGCATCAAGATGACGCGGAGGGGCGCCTCGCTCTACGGCGCCGCCATCACCGCGCTCCGGGACCGCGTCCGTGCGGAGTCCTTCGCGACCGGTTCGGGGCGGCGCGGGGAGGAGGACGTCCTCGACCGGTACGTCGCGGCCATCGCCGAGTGCGCCCGGGTGCCGTCCCCGGTCTCGCTGACCCTCGACTGTGGCAACGGGAGCGGCAGCGTGGTCGCCGTCGAGGCGCTGGAGGCGGCCGGCGTGGAGGTGGATCCACTCTACTGCACGTCCGACGGCACCTTTCCCAACCACCACCCGGACCCGACCGTGGACGCCAACGTCCGCGACCTGATCGAGCGGGTACGAGGGCGGGAGCACGGATTCGGCGTCGGGCTCGACGGTGACGCCGACCGGATCGGCGCCGTCACCGAGTCCGGACGCCTGGTCCGGGGCGACCACCTCCTGCTGCTCTTCGCGCTCGACGTGCTCGAGCGGCACCCGGGAGCGACCATCGTCTTCGACGTGAAGTGCTCGAAGTCGCTGCCCGAGATGATCGCGGAGGCCGGCGGCGATCCGCTCATGTGGCGGACGGGGCACTCGCTGATCAAGGAGAAGATGCGCCGCACGGGAGCTCCTGTAGCGGGTGAGATGAGCGGACATATCTGCTTTTCAGACAACTGGTTCGGCGTAGACGACGCGATCTACGCGGCGGCCCGGCTGGCCGGGCTGGTCGCCCGAAGCGGCCGAACCCTCGAGGAGCTGGTCGCCGCGATCCCCGCCTATCCCTCCACCCCGGAGCTGCGGCTCGACTGTCCGGACGAGCGCAAGTTCGAGGTGGTCGACCGCGTCGTGGAGCACTACCGGGGGCGGCGGCCCCTCGTCGACATCGACGGGGCCCGGGTCTCCTTCGAGGACGGGTGGGCGCTGGTCCGGGCGAGCAACACCCAGCCGGTGGTCGTGGTGCGTCTCGAGGCGGACGACGAGCAGGCGCTGTCGCGCATTCGCGAGGAGGTGGCGGAGGTGCTGGCGCCGCTGGGCGTCGCCGTCCCGGAGCTGGGCGGATAGGGATGAGCCCGCGGGCCCGACGCGTTGCCTGGATCGCGGCCGCGCTGCTGCTGCTCGCGTCGGTCGGCGGGACCGTCACCGGCTTCTACGCAGAGTACCACTGGTTCCGCTCGCTGGGCTACGAGGCCCGGTACTGGCGCCTCGAGGTCGCGGAGGCGGCGGCCTGGCTCGCCTGCTTCGTCGCGGCGGCGGGCACGGTGGCCTGGACCCTCCGCGCCACGCTCCGTCGGGGCGGGCCGCTCCAGGTCCGGCGGAAGCTCGGCGACCTGGAGATCGCCGAGGCGCTCCCGGAGCGCTGGGTGACCTACGCCGTCGTGGGGGGCGCCGCGTTCGCCGGCCTCCTCGTCGCGGGCCCCTTCGCCGACCCGCTCGCCCGGCAGGTGCTCTTCGCCGCTTCCGCCGAGGCGTGGGGCGTCCAGGACCCGGTGCTCGGCCACGATCCCAGGACTTACGTCTTCTACGTGCCCCTGGCCCGGACGCTGTGGTCGGTCGCGGTGGCGGTCCTCACCTGGTCGGCGCTCGCCCTCGGCGGCGCGCTGCTGCTGGCCGGCCGCGTGCGCGCCACCGAGGAGGGCCTCACCCTGGACGACTTCGCGCGCGGCCGTCTGGTGGGCGTAGGCGTGGCCGCGCTCGTGCTGGCGGGCCTCCACTTCGCTCTCAGCACGCTGGAGGTGGTGGCCGGGGGGCCGGTCGGCTACGCGGAGGTGCACGGGGAGATCCCGGCCCGCCGGCTCCTGGCGGTCCTCTCGGTCGCCGCGGCGATCGCGGTCGTCTACGGAGCGCGGACCGAGCGGTGGAAGGCGGCCGTGACGACGCTGACGGTGGCGGCCCTGGCGTGGCCGGCGGGCCTGCTGGTCTACCCCGAGCTCATCCAGCGCTTCCGCGTGGAGCCGAACGAGCTGGAGCTCGAGCGGCCGTACCTCGAGGCCGAGATCGAGGCGACGCGACGGGCCTTCGGTCTGAACGACGTGCGGCGCGTCTCCTACGACGTCTCCGACACCCAGCCCGCCCTGGACCAGGTCCGTCGGCACACTTCGGGGCTGCCGCTCTGGGACGAGCGTCCGCTCAAGGCCACCTACGATCAGCTCCAGGGGCTGCTGGCGTACCACCGCTTCCCCGACGTCGACGTGGACCGGTACGGGAGCGAGCAGGGCAGGGAGCAGGTGGCGGTGGGAGTCCGGGAGTTCGCGCCCGACCGGCTCGCCGCCTCGGCGCGCACGTGGCAGAACCTCCACCTGCGCTACACGCACGGGACCGGCTGGGTGGTCACCGCCGTCGACCGCGCTTCGGAGGGCGGCGAGCCGCAGTACTTCGTGCGGGACTTGCCGCCGCAGGTGGCGTCCGAGGCGCCGCCCGGCCTCGAAGTCGAGGAGCCGAAGGTGTACTTCGGGGAGCGCACGACCCAGTACGTGGTCGTCCCGCCCGATTCGTTCCCCGAGGCCGGTCGGCCGTCGGGGGTGGAGCTCTCCGGCGCCGCGCGCCGCGGGGCGCTGGCCTGGGCGCTGGGGTCCAAGAACATATTCCTGCGCAATCCGGGGGAGGGGAACGCCCTGCTGATGTGGCGGCGGGACGTGACCGAGCGGGTCCGGCACCTCGTCCCCTTTCTCCTCGTGGACTCGGACGTCTATCCGGTCGTCCATCGGGGGCGCATCGAGTGGGTCGTCGAGGCCTACACCGGGAGCACCCGCTATCCGCTCTCCCAGGCCGCCGACGCCGGCGGGACCCGGGTGAACTACGTGCGGAGCGTGGTGAAGGCCGTCGTGGACGGCGTCACCGGCGAGGTGGACCTCTATGTCGTGGAGCCGGAGGACCCGCTGCTGCAGGCCTACCGCGGCGTCTTCCCGGAGCTCTTCCGGCCGCTCGAGGAGATGCCCGACGGGCTGCGGGACCACCTCCGCTACCCGCCGGCGCTCTTCCGGACCCAGGCGAGCGTGCTCGAGGCCTTCCACATGACCGAGGCCGAGGAGTTCTACCAGCGGCAGGACCTGTGGAGCCTCGGCCGCGAGGTCTACGAGGACCGAGCCGTGCCGGTCGACCCGTACTTCCTCCTCATGCCCTTCCCCGAGGAGGGCGCCGCCCCGGGCGAGCCGGGATCGTCTGCGAACCAGGAGTTCCTGCTCACGGTGCCCTTCACCCCCCACGACCGGGACAACCTCTCCTCCTTCCTCGTGGCGCGGAACGACGGGGAGCGCTACGGGGAGCTGTGGCTCTTCGACCTCTCCGGCCAGCGGCAGGTGTTCGGCCCTCGGCAGGTCGAGGTGCAGATCGACCAGGACCCGGTGATCTCGCAGCAGCTCTCGCTCTGGCAGCAGCGCGGCTCCCGGGCCATCCGCGGCCACCTGCTGCTGGTGCCGGTGGAGGGCTTCCTCCTCTACGTGGAGCCGCTCTTCCTCGTGGCCGAGGACCGCGAGGGAGCCGCCCCGGGGCTCAAGCGGGTGATCGCCGCGGCCGGGGATCGGGTGGCCATGGGCGCGACGCTCGACGACGCCCTCCGACGGCTGCTGGGCGAGGGCGACCGTCCGTCCCTGGTCGCCGCGGCCGGGATCGGCGAGGGCGCGGCGTCGGCCGACACCGCGCGGTCGCGGCTCGATCGGGTCCGCGACCTGCTGGAGCAGGCGGACGCGGCCCTCCGCGGCGGCGACCTGGAGCGGTTCGGCAGCCTCTGGGACCGGATTCGATCGACGGCTTCGCCCCCGGCCGACACGATCGGGCCGACCGGCGCGGCACCGCCGGACACAGTGTCCGGGACGGGATCCTGAGCGACGGCGTCGTCGTCGCCATCGGGGGGAACGCGCTCTCCCCGTCGGGCGAGCCCGGCACGGTCGCGAACCAGTTCCGCCACACGCGACGGAGCCTCGCCCCGATCGTGGAATTCGTGGGGGAGGGGCGCCCGGTGGTGATCGTCCACGGCAACGGCCCCCAGGTCGGAGACGAGCTCCGGCGGGGGGAGGTGGCGCGGGCGGAGGTCGAGCCCCTGCCGCTGGGCGTGCTGGTGGCCTCCACCGCCGGCTGGATCGGATACATGATCCAGCAGTCGCTGCAGAACGCCCTCCGCCGCGCGGAATCGGAGCGGACCGTCGTCACCGTCCTCACGCAGCTGCTGGTGGATCGCGAAGACCCCGCGGTCGAGGAGCCGCGGAAGTTCGTCGGTCGGGCCGTCGATCCGGACGCGCGGGGCGACCTGGAGGCGCTGGGCTGGACGATCGAAGAGGACGCCCGCGGCCGCCTCCGCCGCAGGGTGCCGAGTCCCGACCCGATCGGGATCGTGGAGGCCGACCTCCTGAGGGAACTGGTCGGCGCCGGACACGTGGTGATCGCGGCCGGCGGCGGGGGCGTCCCGGTCTACCGCCACCCCACGCTCGGTCTCGAGGGGCTCGACGTGGTGCTGGACAAGGACCGTTCGGCCGCCCTCGTGGGCCGCGAGGTCGGGGCCTCCCAGCTCCTGATCCTGACCGACGTGGACGCGGTGTACCGCGGCTTCGGCACGGCGGATGCACGAGCGGTGGCCCGGCTCGACCCGGCCGGCGCCCGCGAGCTGCTCCGGGAGGAGGAGCTCGGCGTGGGCAGCATGCAGCCGAAGGTGGAGGCGGCCCTCGAGTTCGTGGAGGGCGGCGGCGAGCGGGCCGTCATCGCGCACCTGGAGGAGGCCGTCGACGCCCTGGCGGGCCGTTCGGGCACCGAGATTCGCGGCGACTGATCCGGCCGCCGGGTTTCGCCCGGCGCGCCCCGGCGTCGATCGTCTCGAGGGACTTCCGAGCACACGGCACACGGAGAGGGAATGGATATCCACGAGTACCAGGCCAAGGAGATCTTCCGAGACCACGGTCTTCCCGTGCCGGGAGGCGAGGTGGCGGACACGCCGGAGGAGGCGGGAGCGATCGCGCGCCGACTGGGGTCGCGCGTCGTCGTCAAGGCGCAGGTGCACACGGGCGGGCGCGGAAAGGCGGGCGGCGTGGTGCTGGCGGACGACCCCGAGGCCGCGACCGAGGCCGCCGACCGGATCCTGGGCATGGAGATCAAGGGGCTGGAGGTCCGTCGCGTCCTGGTCACGCCGGCGGTCGAGATCGCGTCGGAGGCCTATGCCGGCATCGTGATGGACCGCTCCGCGGGGCGGCCGGTCTTCATGGTCTCCCCTTCGGGCGGCGTGGACATCGAGCAGGTGGCCGAGGAGCGGCCCGAGGCGATCAAGAAGCTGCCGGTGGATCCGCGCTACGGGCTGCTGCCGAACCAGGCCGTCCGGCTCGCCCACTTCCTCTACGAGGACCCGGAGGTGGCGGGCGAGGCCTCGGGCGTGCTCCGGAAGCTCTGGGCCGCCTACGACGGATGCGACGCGACCCTGGCGGAGGTGAATCCGCTCGTGGTGACGGCGGAGGGCGAGCTCGCCGCGATCGACGCGAAGGTCACCCTCGACGACAACGCGCTCTTCCGACATCGGGAGCTCGCCGCGATGCGCGACGAGGAGGCCGAGACCGACGCCGAACGGAAGGCGCGGGCGGCGGGGCTCAGCTACATCGCGCTCGACGGGGACGTGGGGTGCTGCGTCAACGGCGCGGGCCTCGCCATGGCGACGATGGACATGGTGAAGTACTACGGAGGCGAGCCGGCGAACTTCCTGGACATCGGAGGGTCGTCGAACCCGGACAAGGTGGTGGCGGCGCTCGAGATCATCACCTCGGACGCCAGCGTCCGCTCCATCCTCTTCAACATCTTCGGCGGCATCACCCGCTGCGACGACGTGGCCA
>CAZEUW010000155.1:0-6077 GCA_964515425.1 uncultured Gemmatimonadota bacterium
CCGGGCGGCCAGCAGCAGCCGGCGCACGGCGCAGTCGGGGTCGCGGCCGGCGGGCGCCGCGCCCTCCGGCGAGAGCCTCGGATCCCCGTAGGCGCCGCTCCCGGGCCGGACCCGGACCCATCCGTCGCGGACGAGCCGGCCGTACCCCGCGCGCACGGTGTCGCGGTGCACGCCGAGGCGATCGGCGAGCTGACGCACGCTGGGAAGCCGCCGGCCCGCCGGGTGTCGCCCGGCGCGGATGTCGGCGGCCAGGAGCAGGGCGATCTGGTCCGGCAGCACCTCGCGCACCTCGGGACGCACCCGCATCGGGAACCCGTCGTCCGTCGCGCTCGCCCCGGCCCCACGCTCGTCCATGCCCCCCGCCCCCTGTCGATCGTCGGGTCCGAGCGTTATACATCGGCGCCGCCGTCAACGGCCGCTCACGACCCCCGGACGCCGCGGGGTTCCGGTGGTCCGAGCGGCGCGCACGTCCGCCTCGCTGCACCGATCCGATCGACGGGAGAGCATCGACCACATGGACGTTCTCGTTCTGGGCGGAGGGCTGCAGGGCTCCGCCTGCGCCCACGACCTGCTGCGACAGGACGACGTCGACCGCGTCACGATCGCGGACCTGGACCCCGACGACCGCGCCGACTTCCTGGCGTCCGACCCCCGCCTCGAGGAGCGGCGGCTCGACTTCGGGGACGAGGAGGCCGTCGCGGAAGCCATGCGGGAGCACGACGTCGTCCTCTCGGCCGCGCCCTACTACCTGAACGGACGGCTGGCGACGCTGGCCGTCGAGGCCGGGCGGCACTACAGCGACCTCGGCGGCAACACCGAGATCGTCTTCGAGCAGCTCGAGCTGGACGGCGCGGCGCGCGAGGCGGGCTGCACGCTGGTGCCCGACGTGGGGCTCGCGCCCGGCATGTGCGACGTGCTCGCCGCGGAGGGGATCCGCCGGCTCGACGAGGCGGAGCGGGTCGTCATGTACGTGGGCGGGCTGCCCCAGCACCCGGAGCCGCCGCTCGACTACCAGGTCGTCTATTCCCTGGAGGGGGCGCTCGACTACTACACCACCCCCTCCTGGATCCTCCGCGACGGCGAGCGACACCAGGTCGAGGCGCTCTCGGAGGTCGAGCCCGTCGCCTTCGAGGCGCTGGGGGAGCTCGAGGCCTTCCACACGGCGGGCGGCGCCTCGACCCTCCCCTGGCGCTACGAGGGCCGGGTCCAGCGGCTCGAGTACAAGACGCTGCGGTATCCCGGACACGCGCGGATCATGCGGGCGATCCGCGACCTGGGGCTGCTCTCCGAGGAGCCGGTCCGCGTCGACGGCGCGGAGGTGGTGCCGCGCCGACTCTTCCTGGCCTGCGCCGCGCCCCGCCTGACCCGCCCGGAGGAGCCCGACCTGGTCGCGCTGAGGGTCGTGGCGGAGGGGCGGCGCGAGGGCCGGCGGGTCCGGCACGCTTGGGAGCTGATCGACTACGAGGACGAGAAGACCGGCATCACGGCCATGATGCGCTGCACGGGCTACACGCTCTCGATCGTGGGGCTGATGCTCGGCCGCGGCGAGCTGGACGAGGCGGGCGTGCACCCGCCGGACGAGATCCTCCCCCCCGGGCCGTACCTGCGGGAGCTGTCGGACCGAGGCGTGCGCGTCAGCTACCGGGAGGAGACGGCCTGACGGCGACCCCTGCCGGTCACTCCCTCGGCCCGCTCCTCAGCCCCGACAGGAAGTCCTCCAGCGGCCGCGTGTTGAGCACCTCGTCGGCGGTGAGCCACGCCCGCCGGGCCTGCTCCACGCCGTAGCGCATCAGCTCCAGGTGCTCCGGCCGGTGGGCGTCGGTGCTGATCACGATCTTCGCGCCCAGCTCCACCGCCCGCATCAGGTGGGTGTCCTTCAGGTCGAGCCGGTCGGGGTGGGCGTTCAGCTCCAGCGCCACCCCCTTGCCGGCGGCCGACTCCAGCACGGCGTCGAGGTCGAAGTCGTAGGGGTCGCGGCGGTTGATGAGCCGTCCCGTCGGATGGGCGAGCACGTCCACCTCGGGGTGCTCGAGCGCCGCGAGGATCCGCTCGGTCTGGCGATCGGGGTCGAGGCCGAACTTCGAGTGGATCGAGACGACGACCAGGTCCAGCGCCTCCAGCAGGTCGTCCGACAGGTCGAGCGAGCCGTCCTCGAGGACGTCGACCTCCAGGCTCCGGAGGAGCCGGATCTCCTCGTGGCGCCCGGCCACCTCGTCCATCTCCTCCCACTGCTCGCGCAGCTTCGCCTCGTCGAGGCCGCCGGTCATCGCGAGCGCCTGGCTGTGGTCGGTGATCGCGAAGTACTCGTAGCCGAGCTCCGCGCACGCCTCGAGCATCCCCTCGACCGAGGCCTTCCCGTCCGACCAGGTCGTGTGCATCTGCAGGTCGCCGCGGAGGTCGTCGAGCTCGATCAGCTCCGGCAGCTCGCCGGCCTCGGCCGCCTCGATCTCGCCCCGCGCCTCCCGCATCTCGGGCGGGATCCAGGGGAGGCCGACGGCCGCGTAGACGTCCTCCTCGGTCTCGCCCGCGACGCGCTCGCCGCGCTCACGCTCGCTCTCCTCCCCCTCGCCCCCCTCCACTTCGAGCTCGAACACCCCGTACTCGGAGACGGTGAGGTCGCGGCCGAGCGCCCGCTTGCGGAGGGCGACGTTGTGCTCCTTGGAGCCGGTGAAGTAGACGAGCGCCGCCCCGTAGCTGTCGGCCTCGACGATGCGGAGGTCCACCTGGACGCCGGAGTCGAGGCGCACCGAGCCCCGGGTCTCGCCCGCCTGGACGACCTCGTCGACCTTCCGGTAGGAGGTGAAGTGCTCCATGACCGGCTCGCCCTCCTCGGCGATCGCCAGCACGTCGACGTCGCCCACCGTCTCCTTCCGGCGCCGGTAGGAGCCTGCCACCTCGAGACGCTCGACGCCGGGCGCGTCGCGCAGGTGCTCGAGCAGCGGCTCCACGTAGCGGTCCGCGTCGGACAGCAGGAAGCGCTCGGCGTGGCGGCGGTGCTGCTCGATGCCGGAGAGGATCTTCCGCTCGGTCTTCTCCCCGAAGCCCTCCAGCTCGCGGACCCGACCGGCCTCGGCGGCCGACTCGAGCTCGTCCACCGTGGTGATCCCCAGCCCGTCCCACAGCTTCTTCGTCCGCTTCGGCCCGACGCCGGGCAGCCGCGTGATCTCGGCGAGCGTGCGGGGGACGTCCCCGGCGACCTCCTCGAGCTGGCTCAGCGAGCCGGTCTCCACCAGCTCGGTGACGTGGGAGGACATGTCCTCGCCGATGGTGGGCAGCTCGGTCAGGTCGACGTCGTCCGCCACCAGCTGGCGCATCGGCACCGCGTGCTCGCGGACGGTGCGGGCGGCTTCGCGGTAGGCGCGCACCCGGAAGCGGTTGGCCCCCTGGATCTCGAGCAGGTCGGCCAGCTCCTCCAGGACGTCGGCGATCTCCCAGTTCTCCATGCGCGCCCCGGTCATCCGTCGTCCTCCGCCACCTCCGCGCCGCGCTCCCGGAGCATCGCCACGAAGCCCGCCTCGTCCAGCGTCTCCACCCCCAGCTCTTCGGCGTCGTCGGCCTTGGAGCCGGGGTCGGTGCCCACGACCACGAAGTCGGTGGCCCCGCTGACGCTGGAGGTGGCGCGGCCGCCGGCGCCCTCGACCAGCTCCTTCGCCTCCCGGCGCGACCACCGCTCCAGCCCGCCCGTGAAGACGAAGGTGAGGCCGTCGAGCGGCAGATCGGCCGGCTCGCGGTCGCGCCTCCCCTCCCCCTCGTCGACCAGGGTCACGCGCTCGGTGAGCTCGTCGAGGACCGCCGCCTTCCGAGGCTCGTCGAAGAAGGACCGGATCGCCTCGGCCATCTTCGGCCCCACGCCGTCCACCGCCTGCAGCTCCTCGCCGCTCGCTCCGCGGATCGCCGCGAAGGTGCCGAACCAGCGGGCCAGGTCCCGAGCCACGGTCGTCCCGACCTCGGGCACGCCGAGCCCGTAGAGGAAGCGGGCGAGCTCGGTCCGAGCGGAGCGCTCGATCGCCTCGACCAGGTTCGTGGCCGACACCTCGGCGAAGCCCTCGAGCTCGACCAGGTCGTCCACCTCGAGGTCGAAGACGTCGGGGAGCTGGACGACCAGCTCCTCGGCCACCAGCAGCCTCGCCACCTCTTCACCGAGGCCCTCGACGTCGAGCGCGTCGCGCGAGGCGAAGTGCTCGATCCGGCCGGCGAGCTGGGCGGGGCACTCGAAGCTGTTCGGGCACACGGTGTACGGGCCGCGGCGGACCAGCCCCGTGCCGCACGAGGGGCACTCGTCCGGCATCTCGAACGGCTCGGCGCGATCGTGGTCCTCCCCCTCCTCGACCACCTCCACGACCTGGGGGATGACGTCCCCGGCCCGCTGGACGCGGACCCGGTCGCCCTCCCGCACGTCCAGCTCCCGCACCTGCTCGATGTTGTGCAGGTTGGCTCGGCTCACCGTGACGCCGCCGACGTCGACCGGACGGAGCATCGCGATCGGCGTCACCCGGCCCGTCCGTCCCACGCTGGGCACGATCGCCATCACCCGGGTGACCTCCTGGCGGGGCTCGAACTTGTAGGCGTAGGCCCAGCGGGGATGATGGGAGGTCGCGCCGAGCTCCTCGCGGGCGGCGAGGTCGTCCAGCTTCACGACCACACCGTCGATCTCGTAGTCCAGCTCGTCGCGGCCGCCCGCGGCCAGCTCGTGGTGGTAGGCCACGATCTCGTCGACGTCGTCCGTCCGCCGGCAGCGTTCGTTCACCGGCAGGCCCCAGTCGCGGAGCGCCTCGAGCACCTCCCACTGCGTCTCGAGCCCCAGCTCGCCCGGCACGTCCGCCGGGTGGAGGACGTCGTAGGCGTAGAGGTCGAGCGGACGCTCCGCGGTGACGCGGGAGTCGAGCTGTCGGAGCGTGCCGGCGGCGGCGTTGCGGGGGTTGGCGAAGGGCTCCCCGCCCTCCTCCATCAGCCGCTCGTTGAGCGCCTCGAAGGCCCCGATCCGCATGAAGATCTCGCCCCGGACCGCCAGCTCGGGCGGCGCGGGACGCTCCCCGTCCCGGAGCCGCAGCGGCACCGCGCGGATCGTGCGCACGTTCTCGGTCACCGCCTCGCCCCGGCGGCCGTCGCCGCGGGTGACCGCCCGAGCGAGCTCGCCGTCCTCGTAGACGAGCTCGAGCGAAGCGCCGTCGAGCTTGGGCTCCAGGGTGTAGCGGACGGGGCGGGCCGGGCCCTCGTCCGCGCCGTCGGGGCTCTCGGCTTCGTCACCGTCGTCCGAACCGCCGGCGAGGCCGAGCCCCCGCGACACCCGGTCGTGGAAGTCCCGCAGAGCCCGCTCTTCCTTGCCCGAGTCGAGGCTGAGCATCCGGGCCGTGTGCTCGACGGTGGGCAGCTCGTCGAGCGGCTCCGCCCCGACCCGCCGGGTCGGCGAGTCGGACGTGCGGAGTTCCGGGTAGGACTCCTCGATCGCGACCAGCTCCGCGAAGAGCCGGTCGTACTCGGCGTCGGAGATCTCGGGGTCGTTCTCGACGTAGTAGAGGCGGTCGTGGCGGCGGAGCTCTTCGCGCAGCTGCTCGGCGCGCTCGCGGGCCGCTTCGGCATCGCGCTCCGCGACGTCCTCCGGGTCGTGGTTCGACATGGGCGGCAACTTCGTCCGTGTGAGCGGCGGGTTCAAGACGGCGCGGCCGACGCCCCTCCCCCGCGGCCGCGGGAACTTCTCCCTACAATGGTGTTCTATCGTCACGCACGACCCCTCTCGTTCCACCCATCGCACAGCATCGGCACGGGATCGCGACCCGGGAGGTCGAAGTGGCAGCCACGAGCGCGCCGGCGCCGGCGCGAGAGCTCGAGTACACCGTCGAGGTGGCCCGGGCGACCGAGCACATCTGGCCCAAGGTCAAGGGGAGCATCCCCCGCTTCGAGTGGGAGATGCAGGCCCCCCTGGTGGCCGAGATCAACCGGCTGAAGGAGGAGCGCAACGCCGTCATCCTGGGGCACAACTACCAGGTGCCCGAGATCTTCCACGGCGTCTCCGACTTCACCGGGGACTCGCTCGGGCTGGCGAAGGAGGCCCGGGACGCGGACGCCGACGTCATCGT
>CAZEUW010000156.1:0-6018 GCA_964515425.1 uncultured Gemmatimonadota bacterium
CGGGCTGATCGGCGGCTCGGCGGCCATGGCGCTCCGCCGCCGCGGGCTCTTCGAGCAGGTGTGGGGGCACGACGTGTCGGACGAGGCCCGGGAGCGGGCCGTCCGGGCGGGGGCGGTGGACGAGGTCGTGGCTTCGGGCGACACGGGACTCGAGCAGGCCGATGTCGTGCTGCTGGCCGTGCCGGTGACGGAGCTCGTCGAGTGGCTCGATCGCCGGGGCGGCCACCTGCGGCGCGGCACCGTCGTCGTCGACGTGGGCAGCACCAAGCGCCGGGTCGTCCGGGCGATGGAGGAGCACCTCCCGGAGGGCGTGGAGGCGGTCGGCGCCCACCCCATGGCGGGGTCGGAGGAGAGCGGCATCGGGGCCGCCCGGCCCGACCTCTTCCATGAGGCGCAGTGGGCGCTGGTGGAGACCGGCCGCACGGGCGAGCGGGCGCGGGACGTGGCCGAGGCGATCGTCGAGGCGGTGGACGGCCATCCCTTCTGGACCCTGGCGGAGGCCCACGACGTCGCCGCGGCCACCACCAGCCATCTGCCATACGTGGTCTCGGCTGCGCTGGCCCTCCACCTAGACAATCGGGCCGAGCAATGGCCGGTGGGCGAGCTCCTGGGGCCGGGCGCCCGGGACATGCTCCGGCTGGCCGGCTCCGACCCGCGGGTGATCTCGGGCATCCTGGCCACGAACTGGCCCGAGGTGCGCGACGAGGTCACGCGCTTCGTCCGACACCTCCGCGAGGTCGCGGATGAGGTGGAGGACGCCAGCCCGGCCGACATGCAGGAATTCCTGCGGCGGGTACGCGAGGCGAGGCGGAGGGTGGAGGAGGACTCCTCTTGAGGGGGTGGCGGGGGAAGTGGGGGGGCACGGTCCCGGGATCGTGGACCCCGCACGTCCAGGGACATCCGGGCGACGTCCCTGTGGTGCGCCCGCGACATCGTGGGCTCACCCCGGATCCCGTCAGGTCCGAGTCAACCGGTTATATTTCTGTCATGAAACGGCTTATGGTAAGTAGTTCGTACCGATCCGAGCGGTTCGTTTCTTGATCTTGATGACGCTCCACATCGGATCGGAGGTGGAGCGATGGCTTACGAGCTCTTTGTCGAAATCTGCGCCGACCTCGCCCCGGAGTTGCGTACGCGTCTCGTGGCGGGCGCTTACCGGGCGAGCAGATCGTCCCGTATCGCTCTGGTCCTGAAGGACGTGAGTCGGGAGGATGTCGATCGCGTTCTCGATCCTGTCGTCCGGAAGGAAGGGATCGCGGTGGCGGGCGTACGGTACTTGAGCCCCGACGAGGCGCGCACCCGGCTGCACGGAAACGGCGCCGATCCGTGCGTGGTCGTGTCCCGCGAGCCGGACTGGCTCAACGGTGCCTCCTCCGGAACGGGGGTCCGGGTGGAGAGTCCAGAGCAGGGCCTGCGGAGCATGGAAGGGTCGTAGGAGGTTTCTGCGGACGCAGGGGTCGTCCGTCGCAGGAGATCCGACCGTCCGCCTTTGCTCGCGGACGGCCGTGCCGCGCGGGGGACGGGCGGTGGATCCCCTGCCCTGTCGCTCCCGCCCCTCGTCACTCCAGCCGCACCAGCCAGGCCTGCATCGTCGCGTCGAGGATCCCGTCGGAGTCGTCACGGATGCGGATCGCCGTGGCCGGGCGGTCGGCGCCGTCGATCGCCACGTAGCCGGCGGAGCTGGCCCGGATCTCGCCGTTGGCCTGCCAGTCGGCGAAATCCTCCTCCAGGGGTGCCAGGCGACCGGCCGCCGGACCGTTCTCCTGGATGTCGAACAGGTCCCAGCTCGGGATCGTGAGCTCGGGGGCCGCGCCGCTGACGCGGCCGTCTACGTACAGGGCCGCGGACCACTTCGCCATGAGCTCCTCCAGCGGCACGCCGAGGACGTCGGACACCGGCTGGATCGGGGGCTCGCCGCCAGTCGCGGACTCGGCGAGGATCAGGTTCTGGTGGAAGGCGCTCCCGTCGCCGGAGGCGTGGTGGTCCGACGCCCAGCGCAAGAAGCTCCACCCCACGCCGTACCAGAGCGACCGGGCGAAGCAGGGTGAGGCGTCCCCGTGCCACCACCCACACTCGTCGGGCGCCCCGGCGACTCCTCCCGCGCCGAAGTAGCCCTGCAGGTCGATGAAGGCGTTCGAGTACCACGCGGTGCCGTCGGGGGTGCCGTCCTCGGTGCCGAACGCCTCGTCGTGGCCGTAGTCGTTGCCGGCGCTGTTCGTCAGGACCTCGTGTCCGACGACCTCTTCGGCCAGCGTCGCCTGGGCCTCCGCCAGAACCGACGACATGAAGGTTCCGGGGCCGTCGGGGCCGAGCCTGAGGCCGTTCTGGATGATGTGCGTGATCTCGTGGGCCATGATGAAGGGGGTCTGCGCCCGGGCCCGATCGGTCGGGTAGGCCTCTCCTTCCAGTTCGTCGCTCGGATCCGGCGCCCGCGCATAGTAGATGGCGGCCTCGTCGCTCGACTCGCAGGTGATGGGCTCGGTGTCCGACTCCCGCGGGAAGAGGTCGCCGGAGAAGACGAAGCCCAGGGCCGACGACGACTGGTTCACCGTCCCGCTCACCAGCACGATCACCCGCTCGTCCTGCAGCTCCGGCGGCACGCCGAAGTAGTCGACGAGCCTGCCGCCGATCTCGTCGTCCAGCCGGTCGGAGAAGTTCTGGTAGTCGGTGTCGGTGAAGCCCACGTTGTCGTCGCCGAAGCCCGGGTTCGTCGTGTCGGCGACGAAGATGCCCCGCTGGCCTTCGGCCACCACCACGCCACCGACGTCGAAGTAGTTTGCACAGAGGTCGCCGGCCCCGATGTCGGGGACCCGGAGGTCCACCGTGTCCCCGACCTGAATCGTGCTCGGGTCGTCGATGATGGCGCTTACGCCGAAGCGGTCACCGGTCGAGCGCCCGGAGGCCGCCCCGAGGTCGAGGTTGCGCCGCTCCCACGTCCGCAGCCGGCGCTCGGCCTCGCGATGGGCCTCCCGGGGGCCGGAGGAGAGCGACGCGCTGGCGCCGCCGAACCGGCCCCCGTCGGCGGCCAGCGACACGGGCGCCGTCGCCGCGGCTCCGCCCCCGTCGGCCGCTTCGGAGGTCACGGTCACGGGGGTCAGGCCGGCGGTGGCGGCCGAGAGCGACTGGACGCCGAGCAGGTACCGCTCCGAGCTCGCCGTCTCCTCGAACTGGAGGCAGAAGTCGTCGGGGTTCTCGATGCGGAGCTGCTGGCCGACGGCCAGGCTCACCGGCGTCTCGTCCGGCGAAAGCGCCTCCGTGAGGCCGCTCGAGCCGCCGGACGTCTGCACTTCGAGCGCCACGTCGCGGGCGGGGAGGCACTCGTACGTCGGCACGGTGATCTGGAGGCTCGTCCCGGAGGCCGACGTCACGGTCGCCTCGACGCCGTCGACGAGCACCGTGTTGTCGGCCGGGTCGGACGCGAAGCCGGACCCGGTCACCGTGGCCGACTGCCCCTCCTGGAGGGGCGTGGGGGTCACCGACGAGACGGCGGGTTCGGGCGTCGGCTCCTGGCCCACCGCCACATTGATCCTCTCCGTGATCTCTTCGGCTGTCACGGAGATCTGGACCTCGCCGTCCGACTCCGCGGTCACGACCCCCTCGTCGTCCACCGTGGCCACCGAGGGATCCTCGGACGACCACTCGAAGGCGGCGTCCTCGACCGTGTTGCCGTTGGCGTCGGCCGCCTCGGCAGAAAGGTGCGCGGTGTCGCCGGGGGCGTCGAGCGTGACCGGAGAAGGATCGACCGTCACCGACGCCACGGCCTGGTCGACCGTCAGGACGGCAGTGCCGGTGACCCCGTTGGACTCGGCCTCGATCTCGGCGGTGCCGTTGGCGAGGGCCGTCGCGACGCCGTCCCCGTCGACCTCGGCCACGTCGGTGTCGCTGGAGCTCCAGCTCACCGGGGCACCGCCGATCTCCTCGTCCTGGGAGTTGAGGACCGTGGCCTGGAACTCGACGGTGATGTCGAGGGCCTCGGCGGTGGCGGCCTCGGGCGAGACGGAAACCTCCGATGCAGTGGGCTCTCCCTCCGGCAGCCCCGTCGTCGAGTCGCTCCCCCCGCAGGCCAGGACGAGCGCCGGCACGAGCCCGGCCAGGGCGGCCAGCGCGGGCAGCCGGAATCGCGTCCTCGCACGTCGTGTCGGTGCCATCCTCGTTCTCCCCGGTGGTCTTTGGTCGTGTGCTCGGTTCGCGGTCGTCGCTCCCGAGCATGACGAAGCACGACGTGTTCCCCCCCCGGGCCGCAGGGGCCGATGGCCGTCCGGGGAGGTGTCGCGGACGCCGGGTCGAGGGGCCTCGAGGGTCGGGCCGTCGGACGCCGAGATCCCCGTGCTGGCGGGGCTCACGGAGAATGGCCCGTGCGGTCTCGCCCCCGGGTCGGCCTCGCGGAGCCTCCGGCGGCGGGGCCGGCGGCCGGCCGGACCGGAAAGTCGGCCGTGCTCCAGGGAAGTGTGGAGCGTCCGCTACAGGTCGCTCCGGCGGCCCTGCCCCGAGCGTCGCGTATGTCGCTCGCCCGTTCCCTCCGAAGCCCCGGGGTGCGCGCGCCGCAGCGTCGCCCAGGCCACCAGCCCTCCCGCCGCCGTCACCAGCATGTCGGTGCCGTCGAAGAACCGGCCCGCCACGACGATCTGCCCCGCCTCGGCCGCGAGGGCGACGCCGAGGACCACGGAGACCGCCCGGAGCGTCGAGGGCGCCCGGCGGCCCCGAGCGGTCCGTCCCGCGGCGGCGACCAGCGCTCCCACGGGGACGAAGAGGAGGAAGCTCCGCAGCACGTCGGAGACGGTGTAGAGCTCCCGCCGCGCGGCCAGGGCCGAGAGCGGCGACCAGCGGGCGGGCGAGAGCTCGTCGGCCAGGGCCCCGGGGTCCAGCTCGGGGACGAAGGGGCGCAGCCGCCAGACCGCGAGCACGAGGAGGTAGCCCCACGCGGCGTCCCGGGTCCGGGCGCGGCCCCTCCGGCGCCGGAGCCACGCGGGAAACCCCTGCGCCGCGATCCACGCGCCGAGGGCGACGGCCGCGGCGTGGACGAGCACCGGCCCGGCCTCGATCGGCCGCCCCAGGGGAGCGTGCGCCAGCTCCCCGGCCACGGCGACGGCCGCGCCTACGGCGGCGGCCCGGCGGAAGGAACCCGCCGGCCCCCGGCCCGCCTCGCGGAAGGCCGCCGCCAGCAGGACGCCGGCGGGCAGGAAGAGCGCGACGTCGAGGAGCGGCACGACCGCGAGCGACTCCCACCGGACGTTCTCCAGGGCCCACCGGGCCCGCTCGAGGGGTCCGCCGTAGGCGCCCGGCGGGCCCTCGTGGCGGAGCAGGGGGAACGCCGCCTCCAGGGTGACGGCCAGCGTGTACGGCCCGGCGAGCACCGCGGAGGGCACCCCGAGGGCGGTGGGTCGCCCCCGCCAGCGCCGGAGGGCCCGAAGCGACGCGTCTGTGGTCCAGGCGCCGACGCCGGCCCCGGCCGCGTTCATCGCGGCGTCCAGCAGGGAAGGGACCCGCTCGGGCTGGGCGATCTGGACGATCTCGGCCGTGAGCCCGATCGCGGCGCCGCCGCCGAGGGCCCGGACCACCCGCCGGCGCGTCGAGCCCCCGCGGTCGGCCGCCACCTCGAGCAGGCCCCAGCCGGCGAAGAGGACGACGTTGCGGACGGCGTCCACCATATCGCCGGGGGTGAGCGCGCCCGGCGAGAGCAGCCCCCGGAGCCGGTCCGCCAGGAACCCGGCGTCCCACCGGAAGGCCAGGGGGGAGAGGAGCGCGAAGCCGAGGACCACGAGGTACCCGGCCCGCGCCCAGAGGCGGGGGTCTCTCGGGTCGGGGGTGCCGGACCAGCGGACGCTATCGGCCGTCAGTCGTCGCCGTCCAGCGTCGTGCGGGGATGGTGCTCGTCCGGGGCGATCGACTTCACCGCCACCGACTTCGCCGGCACGCCGACGTTGACGTGGTAGGGCTTCACGTCGCTGGTCGCCACCGCCCTCGCGCCGATCATCCCGTGCTCGCCGACATGGACGCCGGCCAGGACGATGGCCCCGT
>CAZEUW010000157.1:0-6013 GCA_964515425.1 uncultured Gemmatimonadota bacterium
ACTCCACCCACCACCAGGCGCTGCGCGAGCTGGGCGACGGGCTCACCGCGGTCGGATGGGCGGAGGACGGGCTGGTGGAGGTGGTCGAACACCGGAACGGGGGCGCGGGCGCCTGGGTCGCCGGCGTGCAGTGGCACCCGGAGCGCATGCTGGACGAGCGCACCGGCACCAACCGCCGCCTCTTCGAGCGCTTCGGCCAGGCCGTCCGGGAGGCCGCGGAGCAGGCCCGATGAGCGCGGCCGGGGCGGGGGCGGGACGCACCCTCACCTCGGTCCCCGGCCTCCGGGTGGGACACGCCGACGACGCGGCGGCCCGCACCGGGTGCACCGTCGTCCTCGGGCCCTTCCGCGCCGCCGTGGCCGTGCGCGGCATGGCGACCGGCACCCGCGAGATCGACGCCCTCGATCCCTCCCACGTCGTCCCCCGCTGCGACGCGCTCCTGCTGACCGGCGGCTCCGCCTTCGGCCTCGCCGCCGCCGACGGCGTGATGGCGTGGCTCGAGGCGCGCGGCCGCGGCTTCCCGACCTCGGCGGCCACCGTTCCGATCGTCCCCTCCGCCGTCCTCTACGACCTGTCGGTCGGCGACCCCTCCGTCCGCCCCGGGCCGGCGATGGGCCGGTCGGCGGCCGACGCCGCCCACGACGGGCCGGTGGAGGAGGGCGCCGTCGAGGCCGGGGCCGGCGCCAGCGTGGGGAAGATTCGGGGCGGCGGCACCGGGGATCCCTCGGGCGTGGGGAGCTGGGCCGACGACCTCGAGGGACCCTCCGTCGGGGCGCTGGCCGCCGTGAACGCCTTCGGGGACGTGGTCGACGAGGGCGGGCGGATCGTGGCGGGCGCGCGGGACGAGGCCGGCGACTTCCTCGACACCGAGCGCGTCCTGCGCGAGGGCACCGCGCCCGAGGGCTTCGGCGGCGACCCCGGCGAGAACACGACCCTGGCCGTGGTCGCCACCGACGCATCGCTCGATCGCACCGCGCTCGGGCAGGTGGCGCGGCTGGCGGCCGACGGACTCGCCCGCCGGGTCCGACCGGCGGCCACCCCCTTCGACGGCGACGTCGTCTTCGCCGTCAGCACCGCGGAGGAGGCCCGTCCGGCTTCGCCCGTCGAGGTGACCCGCGTGGGGGTACGCGCCGCGCGGGCCCTGGAGAGGGCGATCGAGCGCGCCGTCCGCCTCGGGAGGGCCGAGGGGTGAGGCGGCTGCTGCTGTTCGACATCGACGGCACGCTGGTCGACGTCGCGGGCGCCGGCCGCGCCGCCGTGCGTGAAGCGCTGATCGAGGTCTGCGGCGAGACGGGCCCCATCGACTCCTTCCCGTTCAGCGGCAAGACGGACCCGGGCATCGTGCGCGGCCTGCTGCGCGCGGCCGGCTGGGACGACCCCGACATCGACCGGCATCTGCCACGGCTCTGGGAGGCCTACCTGCCGGCTCTGGAGCGGGAGCTGGGCGACCGGCAGGACCGGATCCGAGCCCACCCCGGCGTCCACGAGCTCGTCGATCGCCTGGACGCCGACCCTCGCTTCGAGCTCGCCCTCGTGACCGGCAACGTGCGCGACGGCGCCTTCCGGAAGCTGGAGGCCGCCGGCCTCGGCCGGGCCTTCCGCTTCGGCGCGTTCGGGTCGGACTCGGAGGTGCGCGACGAGCTCCCGCCGGTGGCGCTCCGCCGCGCCCGGCACCGGAACGGCTCCTCGTACGACGCCGACGACGTCTGGGTGGTCGGCGACACGCCGGCCGACGTCCGGTGCGCCGCCGCCTCCCGCCTGCGGTCGCTCGCCGTGGAGACCGGCGGCTTCGGGGCCGACGAGCTGCGAGAGCAGGGGGCCGAGCGGGTGCTCGCCTCGCTGGCCGACCCCGACGAAGTCGTCGCGGTGCTCGCCTCGTGAGCCCCCTCGACGTCCTGCTCGAGGGCGAGGGGGTCCGCCGCGGCGTCGACGTCCGCTGCGGGGAGGTCGCCCTCGCCGTGGGCGACCGGAGCATCCCGCTGGAGGAGATCTTCTGGACCTCGCGGCGGGCCGGTCTGCTGATGGTCTTCGCCGCGGACCGCACCCTCGCCCTCCAGGGCCGCCGCGAGCGGCTCGACGAGCTCGCCGAGGAGATCGAGGGCCGCCTCGGCGGCGAGGGCGGCCGCGGCCGTCTGCCCTCCCGGCTCACGGCCGAGGTCGTCGTCTGCACGGCCGGCGTCGCGGTGGTCGGCCGCCTCGGCGGACGGCGAGTGAAGGGGCTCCGCGTGGCCGTCGCCACCCGGCAGGCGCTCCACCTGCTCGGGGGCGAGGAGGGGGAGCGGCTGTCGTGGCCGGCCGACGAGGCGGGCCCCGCCGAGAGTGGCGGCGGTGAGGAGGGCGACGACCGCGACGGCACCGGCCGCGACGGCTCCGGCCGGGAGGGCCTCCTGCTGCGCCGCGACGACGACGAGCTCCGGATCCACTACCTCTTCCCGGAGGAGGCCCGAACCCTCGCGCGCCTGGCCCGGGAAGAGCCCCCGCCCGGACCCCGGGTGTCGGCCGGCGCCGGCGAGCCGCTCGAGATGTTCGCCCGCGGGGAGGTGGCGCCGCCCGTGGCCTCCGAGCTGCCGGAGCTGAGGCTCTCGGTGGACGTCCTGCAGGCGATCACCGCGGAGGCGACCGGCGGGATCCCGGAGCCGCTGCTCGAGCGGGCGGGCATGTCGGCCCACTTCGTCGAGACCCACGTGCTTGAGCTGGGCGAGATCGCGCTCGGCCCGCTGCTGTTGCGGAAGTCGGCGGCCGGCGTGGCCCGCTCGCTCGAGCGGGCGGTCGAGGCGATGGACGCAGAGGAGCTCCGGTCCGACGCCCGCGCCGCCGTCGCGAACGCGACCCGCAGGCTGATAGAGGCGTACGAGACGGAGCTGGACCGGCTGCTGAGCGACCGGAGGGCGCCGCCCCGGGTCGAGGAGGAGCACCGGCTCACGGTGGAGGAGCGGGAGGAGATGCGCCTGCGGCTCCAGGCGTCCGTCGACCGGCTGGTGCCCCGCTTCCGCGAGCTGGAGGAGCAGCAGGACGAGCTGCTCCGGCGGCTCCGGGAGCTGGCCTCCGGCCCGCCCGACGCGGAGAAGGGCGACGTGGAGGCGGCCCGCCGGGAGTGGGGCCGCGCGCTGGCGCGCACCGACCGCGCCTTCGCCCGCGCCTGGGAGGAGATGGCCGGTGAGATCGCGAGCATGTGGGAGGAGCGGCTCCTGCCCTCGCTGGCGGCGGTCGCCGGCCTCCGCCGCCGACGGATCCCCGAGTGGGCGATGCTGGCGCTGCTGGCCCTGGCCACCTTGCTCGCGGCGGCGTCCGCCATGATCCTGTGGATCTGGTGAACCCCTCGCCGCGCGGCGCCCCGCGCCGACTGGACGAGGTCCGGACGACGGCCGGACGACGACGGACCGAACCGGAAAGGACGGAAGCGTGACCGACGAAGCGAACGGTGGATCGGGCATGGAGCGCTGGTTCTGGGTAGCGCTCGGCGTGGTGGCGCTGGGCGGCGTCGCGTTCCTCGTGACGGGCGGGGGCGGCGGGCCGGACCCGATCGGGCCCCTCTCGCAGGCCGACGTGAACGCGGAGGCCGACTCTGGCGCCTACGCGGCGGCGATCGGGCCCGAGGACGCCCCGGTGACCCTGATGGAGTTCGCCGACTACCAGTGCGGCCACTGCGCCCGCTTCGCGGCGCTCCCGGGACCGGCGATCCGGCGGGACTTCGTCCAGCCCGGACAGGTGCGGATGCTGCTCTACGACTTCCCGCTCAGCCAGCAGTCCAACGCGATCCCCGCGGCGCTGGCAGCGCGCTGCGCCGGCGCCCAGGGGCAGTACTGGCAGATGCACGAGCTGCTCTTCTCCAACCAGCAGTCGTGGGCCCGCGACCAGTCGCCCGAGGACAGGTTCGCCGACTACGCCGACCGGATCGGGCTGGACGGCGGCGAGTTCGACGCCTGCTACTCGGAGCGCCGCTTTCTCGACGAGATCATGGCGTCGCGCGCCTTCGGCCGTGAGCTCGGGGTCGGCGGCACGCCCGCGATCTACGTCAACGGCCGGGAGACCGGCAATTACGGCTACGAGGCCGTGGCCGGCATGATCGAGGCCGCGCTCGACTCCGTGTCGGCCGGCGACTCGGCGACGGCCGCGTCGTCCGGGGCCGGTGCGACGCCCGGGGAGGCCTCCGCGCGGTGAGCCGCAAGGGGCGCCGGATGGCGGTGGCCCTGATCGCGCTGCCCGGCGTCTTCGTCTCGCTCTACCTGCTGCTGTACAGGATGGGCGTGTACGGCGGCCTCGCGTGCGGTGCCGGCGGCTCCTGCGAGGTCGTCCAGACGTCCTCCTGGTCGGTCTTCCTCGGCGTGCCCGTCCCCGGCTGGGGGGTGGCCTGGTACGTGGCGGTGCTCGGCGTCGCCCTGCTCGGGCTCCGCCCGGGCGCCGTCGACCGGGCGTGGCCCGACCGGGCGCTGACCGTGCTGGCCGCGGGCGGCGTGGTCTTCACCGCCTACCTCACCTACCTCGAGGCCTTCGTGATCGAGGCCTGGTGCCGCTGGTGCCTCGTCAGCGCGGTGCTGGTCGCGGCGATCGCGGCCGTGGTCGCCTGGGGGTGGAGGCGGGAGCGGGCGGGCTAGGCCGACGCCGAGTGCCAGAACCCTTCCAGCGCCTGGCAGTCCGGTGAGGCTCGCAGCTTGTCGAAGGCGCGGTTGCGGATCTGCCGGATGCGCTCGCGGGTGACGCCGAGCAGCTCGCCGATCTCCTCCAGCGTCATCTCCTCGCCGTCGTCCAGACCGTAGTAGAGGACCAGGATCTTGCGCTCTCTCTCGGTGAGGTAGCGCTCGAACATCTCCTCCAGGAATTCGCGGCGGGCCTGGAACTCGACGTCCTCCTCGATCTCTCCCTCCTCGACCCCGGCGAAGCGATCCCCGAAGGAGGCGCTGTCCCGGTCGGAGCGGTCGAGGGGGGCGTCGAGGCTCAGCTCCGAGGAGGCGACCCGGCGGAGGGCCCGGACCGTCTCGATCGGCTCCTCCATCTCGTCGCCGATCTCGCGGTCGGTCGGCCGCCGGCCGAGCCGCTGCGTGAGCAGGGTCTCCGTGCGCGACAGCTTGACGAGGTTGGAGTTCTGGTTGAGCGGGATGCGGACCGACCGGGTCTGCTCGGCGAGCGCCTGGAGGACCGTCTGGCGGATCCACCAGACCGCGTAGGAGATGAACTTCACCCCCTTGTCGGGATCGAACTTCTTGACCGCCTTCAGCAGCCCCTCGTTCCCGATGCAGACGAGCTCGGCCAGGTTGAGGCCGCGGCCCTGGTACTTCTTCACGTAGGAGATGACGAAGCGGAGGTTGGCGGTGACCAGGCGCTGCGCCGCCTCCCGGTCGCCGGCGCGGGCTCGCCGGGCGATCTCCATCTCGAGCTCGCGGTCGCCGATCAGGGGATAGCGCTCGACGTCCCGCAGATACTGATCGAAGGAGTCGAGCCCCGAGCGTGAGTCGAAGTACATGCGCTCCGACCTGCGGGTGTGGACGAACTGCGCCCGTTACGCCGGCGTTCTACCGACCCCCGGTCCCGGAAGTTCCGGTCGCGCCGCCCCGGGCCCGCCACCGGCGCACGAGCCGAGCGACCAGCCAGATTCCGAAGAGCAGGGCGGCCACCGGCAGCGCGTAGACGAGCAGGTTGATGCCGCGGGCCGGGGGCTGCAGCAGGATCCACTCGCCGTAGCGGCTCACGAAGTAGGCCCGGACCTCCTCGGGGGACTCCCCCCGGGCGAGCCGCCGCCGGATTTCCGCCTGCATCTCGCGCGCGAGGGTCGAGGACGACTCCAGCACCGACTGGTTGCGGCAGACGGGGCATCGGAGCTGGTCGGCGACGCGGGCGGTGAGGTCGTCCAGCACGGCCCCGGAGCGCACCTGTGCCGCTCCGGCCGACGCGCGACCGCCGTCCACCTTGACGGCCGCCCCGGAATCCTGCTGCTGGGCCGACGTCGGTGTCGCCGCCGCGAGGCCGCCGGCCGCCGACAGCGCGAGCGAGGCCGCGAGGCCGCCGGCCGCCGACA
>CAZEUW010000158.1:0-5736 GCA_964515425.1 uncultured Gemmatimonadota bacterium
CGTGCTTGATCGCGTTCTCGACCAGCGGCTGGAGGAGCAGCACCGGGACGAGCGCCTCGCGCACCGAGGGGTCGACGCGCACCCGGATCTCCAGCTCGTCATCGAACCTGCCCCGCTCCAGCTCCAGGTAGGTCTTCAGGACCTCCATCTCCTCGCGCAGCGGGATCGTGTCCTCGGGTCCGTACCGGAGCGAGTGCCTCAGCACGTCTCCGAGGTCGGACAGCATCGTGAGGGCGCGCTCGCGATCGTCCCGTCGCATGAGGGTGCCGACGGCGTTGAGGGCGTTGAAGAGGAAGTGCGGCGGGAGCTGGGTCTCGGCGAGCTGGTACTCCAGCAGAGCGATGCGGCGGGTCAGCTCCGCGCGGTCCACGTCGGCGTCGCGCTCGGTGGCGACGCCCAGGATCAGCGGCTCGCCGCCGGGGCCCGACGACACCGGACGGAGCGACAGCAGCACCTCGATCCGGTCCCCGTCCCGGGTCAGGTGCTCCATGGTGAGGTCCTCGATGGGCTCGCCCGCGGCGACGCTCCCGACGGCCGACCCGAACCAGCCCCGGCGCTCCGGCGGGATCACCGGCAGCACCTCCCCGAGCACCTCCGACCGCTCCCAGCCGAAGATCCGTTCGGAGCCCCTGTTCCACGCCACGACGCGGCCGTCGAGGTCGATCATGGCCACGCCGTAGGTCGAGCTCGACAGCAGCGCTTCGAGCAGGCCGTCCATCGGGATCCTGTCGGCGGTGGATCTGGGCACCCTTTGTCCGCCCCTCTGGCTGATCGGGAGCCGCGACCGGGCTCCCCGGCGGGGAGCCCGACGCACCTCTCTCCGGTCATACGACGTGGGCCGGGCCCGATTGGTTGCACGCGAACCGTGCGCGAGCTCCGGTGTGGTCGCACTTCGGGGGGCGAACGGAGGGGACGGCGAAAGAGCGGGCGGAGCCGTGGTCCGGGCAGTTCCTTGCCACAGGAGGGTGATCCACGCTCGGCGGGATCCCGAAGTCGCCGCGAACGCACGACCCGCCCCACTCGATCAGCGGGCAGGCTACGGCGGCGACGGGGGAGGCGCCACGGCCGCTCGACGAGCGACGGGTTCGGCGGGACGAACGGGTGGAACGGTTCGACGGACGGAAGACCCCGTGGGCGCGGAGGCGTCAGAGGCTGCGCCCGAGGACCTCCTCGAGGCGTCGACGGCCGCTCCGGCTGAGGCTGCGCCGGGTGCCGTCCGCGAGGACGATCTCGTAGCTGCCCGCGTCGGACGACACGACCTCCTTGACGTGGTCGAGCTTCACGAGGGTCGAGCGGTGCACCCTCACGAAGCGCTCGGAGTCGAGCCGGTCCTCCATGTTCTTCATCGTCTCGCGCAGGAGATGCGAGCGCTCGCCCACGTGCAGGCGAACGTAGTCGCCGGCCGCCTCGACCCAGTCGATCTCCTCCACGTTGACGAACTGGACCCGTCCCGAGGATCGGATCATCAGCCGGTCGTCCCGCTCGGCGCGCCCGGAGCCGGTGGTGATACGCTCGCCCCCGTGGTCCTCGAGCAGCGCCGCCAACTTCTCGCCGAGCGCGGCGTCGTCCCGCCGCTCCAGCTCGGACTTCGCCCGATCCAGGGCCGCCTCGAACCGCTCGTCGTCGAAGGGCTTCAGCAGGTAGTCGAGCGCGTGCACCTCGAAGGCACGGAGGGCGTACTCGTCGTACGCGGTGACGAACACGACCACCGGCACCTCGGAGGGCTCCAGGCCGGCCAGCACCTCGAAGCCGTCCATCTCCGGCATCTGGACGTCGAGGAAGACGAGGTCGGGCTCGAGATCCCGGATCGTCTCGAGCGCCGCCCGGCCCTCCGCGCACTCGCCGACGAGCTCGACGTCCGGGTCGCGCTCCAGCAGCACGCGCAGGCCCTCCCGGGCCAGCGGCTCGTCGTCCACGACCAGCGTCTGGATGGGAGCGCTCATCCGACCACCTCGGCCGAGCGACGGCTGTCCGAGCGCTCCGGGCGGTCGAGGTCGGCCGTCGCCGTCAGGTCCAACTTCCGGAAGGGCAGGCGAACGCGCGCCTCGACCCCTCCCGTGTCGCGCGCCCGGACGTCCAGCCGGCCGGCCGCTCCGTACAGCTTCGCTAGGC
The DNA here is from genome assembly GCA_964515425.1 of uncultured Gemmatimonadota bacterium. GTDB lineage: Bacteria > Gemmatimonadota > Gemmatimonadetes > Palauibacterales > Palauibacteraceae > CAYVFM01. The sequence goes on from CAZEUW010000158.1 coordinate 2,113, forward strand.
GCTCCCGGACGTTGCGGAGCCCGACCCCCTGGTCGTCCTCGATCGACCAGCTCGAGGGCAGGCCTGGACCGTCGTCCAACACGCGGATCCGAAGGACGCCGGCCTCGCGCTCCGCCTCGACCACCACCTCGCGGGGGCCCGCGTTGCGGGACACCGCGTGTCGCACGGCGTTCTCGACCAGCGGCTGCAGCAGCATGTTGGGTACGGCGGCGTCGTAGGCGCGCGGGTCGACGTCGAACTCGACGTGCAGCCGGTCGCCGAAGCGCACCTGCTCGATGTCGAGGTACTGCTGGAGGAACTCGAGCTCCTCGCGCAGGCTCACCTCCTGCCGATCCATCGTGTCGAGGCTGTGGCGCAGCAGGTCGCCGAGGCCGGTGATCATCTCCAACGCTTCGCCCCCCGACTCCTTGCGGATCAGCACCCCGACGGAGTGGAGGGCGTTGAAGAGGAAGTGGGGGTGGAGCTGCATCTTCAGCGCCCGGAGCTGTGCCCGCGCCAGGCGCGTCTCGAGCTCCGCCGCGGCCACCTCCTGCTCCTGGAGCCGCTGATAGAGGTCGTAGGCCTGTCCGGCGCCGAGGATGAGCATGTAGATCGCGAGCCCCCAGACGCCGTAGACGCCGATCACGCGCAGGTACCAGTCCCAGAAGCCCGTGACGTCGGCCGGCGGCAGGCCGGACACGAGCATGGCCACGATCCAGCAGGAGAGCAGCAGCTCGGTCAGGGCGAAGCCGGCTCCGAGGAGCAGGTGCCGCGCGAGGTTCGGGAGCCAGCGGGCGCGGACGAGGGGCCACCGACGGCCCAGTGCGAGCACGAACGGGCTCAGGGCCGCCCACAGGTAGTAGTCCGGCAGCCACGCCTTGAGCGACCGCCAGAAGTCGACCTCCCGACCCATCCGGGCGGCGAGGTAGTTGCCCTGGATGGCCGCCAGGATCCCGAAAACGGTGGCGATCCCGAGCACCACGCCCACGGTGCGCCAGGAAGGACGCCAGGACGCGAGACGCTCTGCGAGCTTCGGGCGATCCGAGGGGGAGCTGGGACCGGGCAAGGATCCTCCACGGGGTCTGGGAGCGCGAGCCCCGTGCCGGGGGCTCGACACCACGCTAGGAGGATCCCCGTCGCTTCGCCAGTCGGCGACGCCGACGCTCACGGCCGGCGGTACACGCCGTCGAACACCGTCCTCCAGCGCTCAGCTCCGTCCGTGGAGACCTCCCAGAGCTGACGCACGGCGCCGCTCTCGAGCGGCGTCCAGGTGATGCGATCCCGGATCGAATCCCCTCCTCTGCCGATCCGTTCCCCCGACAGCACCATCGCGTCGCCGCGACGGCCGCCCGCGAGGCGCAGGCGGGAGCCGGAGGACGCGACCCAGACCTGGTGCCAGCGGCCGTCGGAAGGATCGTAGAAGTTCACGCTGCTGCCGGACCCACCGCCGGCGGAGCGCCAGGACTCGAGAAGAGCGCAGCCGCCCGCGACGCGACGGATCTCGTTGTGGCCCGCCCGCTCGCCGTCCACGGTGACCTCCCACTCGCCGAGCCAGAAGTCGAACGCCCGATGCGCCTCCCCCGCGCAGCTGTCGGCGATCGCGGCGGAGGATGACGCGGGATCGCCTTTCTCGAGCGGTTCCTGCGCGCCAGACGGCACGGCGACCCAGGCGGCCGCCAGGCCGGCGACGAGTGCCGCGAGCGTTGGTGTCTCCCGTCGCATCCGCGATCCCGTCGGCCGGAGGGCGGGGATGACGCGGGGGCAATGAGGCGGGACGGCGCCGGCGGCGCCAGCCCTGGTCGACGGGCCTGCGTGTATGCACGACGAACCGACGTCGCCGCGAGCCGAAGCGAGCCGGCCAGAGTCGGAGGAGGGTGAATCGGCTCAGGTGTATCCCTCGTCCAGCACCAGCCACAGGATCACGTAGGCCAGCCACAGCGGCCCCGGCGCGAGGCTCAGGATGACCCACGCGACCCGGACCACGTTCGACCGGATCCCCAGCCAGCGCGCGATGCCGCCGCACACGCCGGCGAGCACGCGATCGTTGCTCGAGCGCACCAGCTCGTTTCCCGCCATCGCCTCACCTCGTGGTCGCGAGATCGGTACGGAACCCTGCTCGGCTGAGCTGTATGAATCCGGGTCCGTCACCGAGGATGACAGCCGCATCTCCTGAAGGTATCCAGAGACGAGAGTGCATACGATGAGCCCGATGAGACACGTCCCCCTGTTCGCGCGTCCGGGAACGCCCCGCGGCGCCGACGCGCCCGCCCCCGAGGAGGAGGCGCGGAAGCTGGAGCGTCCGCCGCTGCGGCGCGCCGCCGCGAAGCGGTTCCGCGAGATCGAGCTCACCGAGTGGCTGGTCGACCAGCACGAGCTCGATCCGGAGCACGCCCGCGCCGTGGCGATCCGCCTTCTGTCGAGCACGCCACGCATCCGCGGCGCCTTCCAGCGCTGGTGGCTGACGGGCCGCGTGGACGACGTGACCGTGGAGGGCTACAACCTGCGGCGACTGGTCGAGGAGAAGGGCATGAGCCCCCTCGGGGCGCTGCTCACCCTCTCGCTGCTGGAAGCGGGCCGCGGGCTCTCCGGCGCCGACCTGGAGCGGCGGGGCCACGGCGACCTTCGCGTGGACGAGGCGCTCGAGCTGCTCGACGGCTGAACGTCGGACGGACCCCTCCCGCAGCCGTCGGTCGACGGCGAGCCACACCCGTTTCGCCTCCGTTCCGTCGCGGCTCCGCCGTGCCTATGTTAGCGCCTCGCGCCCCCTCGGGGCGGCCTCGAACGGACGAACCCACACGCCCGACACCCGACCAGGAGGTCCCCGTGCCCGACCGATCCGCCACGACCATCGAGGCGCTCCTCGCCGAGCAGGACTACATCGAGCCACCCGAGTCGTTCGTCCGTCAGGCCAACGTGACCGACGACGCGATCTACGAGCGCTTCGAGGCGCACTACCCCGAGGCGTTCGAGGAGTACGCCGAGCTGCTCGACTGGGACCGGCGCTGGGATCGGGTGCTCGACGCCTCGAGGCCGCCCTTCTATCGCTGGTTCGTGGGCGGGCGTCTGAACGCGAGCGTCAACTGCGTCGACCGGCACCTGGCCGAGCGGGAGGACGCCGTCGCGCTGCTCTGGGAGGGCGAGGACGGCCAGAGCGAGCGGATCACCTATCGCGAGCTCCATCGCCGCGTCAACGAGACCGCGGCCGCGCTGCGGGCGCTCGGGGTGGGGGAGGACGACGTGGTGACGCTGCACCTGCCGATGATCCCCGCCCTGCCGATCACGATGCTGGCCTGCGCGCGGATCGGCGCGCCCCACAGCGTCGTCTTCGCCGGCTTCTCGGCGCAGGCGCTGGCCACGCGCGTCGACGACGCCGGCAGCCGGTTCGTGGTCACCTGCGACGGCTACTACCGTCGCGGCGAGTTCCTGCCCCACAAGGAGAAGGCCGACGAGGCGCTGGAGCTCGCCGACACCGAGGTCGAGACCCTGCTCGTCTGGCCCCGCCACGATCAGCTCCACGAGGGCACCTACGTCAACGAGGTCCGGGACCGGATCGCGACCGATCTGCTCGAGGAGCACCGCGGCGAGGAGGTGGACCCGGTCGCGCGCGACGCGGAGGACATCCTCTTCCTCATGTACACCTCGGGC
>CAZEUW010000158.1:5746-5971 GCA_964515425.1 uncultured Gemmatimonadota bacterium
CACGACCGGCCAGCCGAAGGGGGCCCAGCACCGCACGGGCGGCTACCTGGCCTACGCGGCGGCGACCACGAAGTACGTGCTCGACGTCAAGCCGGACGACATCTACTGGTGCGCCGCCGACATCGGGTGGATCACGGGTCACTCCTACATCGTCTACGGACCGCTCGCGCTCGGGACGACGACGGTCATGTACGAGGGCCCCACGGACCATCCCCACAACGGCCG
>CAZEUW010000159.1:0-5937 GCA_964515425.1 uncultured Gemmatimonadota bacterium
CCGGCCCGGGTGCGGGTGTGGCTGCGGGCCGCCCGCGACCGGTGCGAGAGGGCGGAACCGCCGGTATAGTAGGCGGGAGACGGTGTACGAGAAGGGAGCCGGAAGGTACCGTGGACGAGGAGACCAGGAGTCGCTGCGAGGCGTACGCCGCCGCGCTCAACGCCCCCGAGAGCGAGGCGCAGGCCTGGGTGCGGGCCGAGATGGAGCGGCGCGACCTGCCGATGATCCAGGTCTCGGCGCTCGAGGGCCGCCTGCTGGCCGTGCTGGCCGCGACCGTCGGGGCGCGCCGGGTCCTGGAGGTCGGCACCCTGGGCGGCTACTCGGGCCTGTGGCTGCTGTCGCTGCTGCCCGAGGACGCCCGGCTGGTCACGCTCGAGCGCGTGCCCGAACACGCCGAGGTCGCCCGCGAGGCCTTCCGCCGCGCGGGGGTCGCCGACCGGGTCCGCCTGGTCCTCGGGGACGCCCGCGAGACGCTGGAGGAGCTCACGGACGGGCCGCCCTTCGACCTCGTCTTCGTCGACGCCGACAAGACGGGCTATCCCCACTACCGGGAGAAGGCCGCCGAGCTGCTGCGGCCCGGCGGGCTGCTGCTCGGCGACAACGCGTTCTGGGAGGGGAAGGTCGCCGATCCGGGCGACGACCCGGACGAGGCGACGCGGGCCATCCTCGCCTTCAACCGCGAGCTCGCCGAGGACCCGCGCTTCGAGGCGGTCACGATCCCGATCCGCGACGGTCTGGCGATCGCGCGCTACCGCGGCTGAGGCCGCCGGGAGGGGCGTGGAGCTTGCAGGCGGTGCGGGGCGACAGGTGCCGCCGGCCGGGCCGTCCGGGCGGCGGCGCCGGCCTTCCCGCTCTGTCGAACAGGGTCCGACGAGATGACGCAGACCGCACCCGACGCCGTCCACGAGCCGACCCCGCCCGGTCCGCCCGGGCCCGACCTGTCGGGGCCGGAGTTCCGCTTCGAGCGCTTCTTCCTGCCGGGACCGACCGCCATCCGGCCGGAGGTGCTGGAGGCGATGCGGCAGCCGGTCGTCGGACACCGCGGCGAGGCGATGAAGCAGCTCATGCGGTCGGTGCGCCGGGGGCTCGGCGCGCTCTTCGGCACCGAGCGGCCGGTCTTCGTCTCCACCTCCTCGGCGACGGGCGTCATGGAGGCGGCGATCGTGAACCTGTGCCGGAAGCGTGTGCTCTGCCTGGTGTGCGGCGCCTTCAGCGGTCGGTTCCGCACCATCGCCGAGACGACCGGCCGGCCGGCCGAGGCGCTCGAGGTCGACTGGGGGGAGCCGAACCTGCCCGAGCGGCTGGCCGCCCGGCTCGCCGAGGACCCGGACCGCTACGACCTGGTCACCGCCGTCCACTCGGAGACCTCGACAGCGGTGCTCAACCCGATCCCGGCCCTGGCCGAGGTGGTCCGCGCGTTCGACGACGTGCTGATCGCGGTGGACGGGGTCAGCTCGGTCGCGGGCACGCCGGTGCGCTTCGACGAGTGGGGGCTGGACTACATGCTGACGGGCTCGCAGAAGGCGATGGCCCTGCCGCCGGGCCTCTCCTTCGCCGTCGCCTCCGAGCGGGCGATGGCGCGGGCGCGGCAGGTCTCCGGCCGCAGCCGCTACTTCGACCTGCTCGAGTTCGAGCGGCGCATCGAGAACGACCAGACGCCGAACACGCCGGCGATCCACCTGATCTACGCGCTCCGCAGGCAGCTCGAGCGGGTCGCGGAGGAGGGCCTCGAGGCGCGGTTCGCCCGCCACGAGAGGATGGCCCGCCGCACCCACGAGTGGATCGCCGGGACCGCCGAGCGCACCGGCCGGCCCTTCCGCGTGCTGGCCCCCGAGGGCTACCGCTCGCCGACGGTGACCGCGCTCCGCCTGCCGGACGGGATCGCCGGCACGGAGCTGACCGCCCGCCTGCGCGATCGCGGCTGGGCCGTGGCGACCGGCTACGGCAAGCTCTCCGAGGAGACGGTGCGCATCGGCCACATGGGCGACCACACGCCCGAGGAGCTGGAGGGGCTGCTCGGGGCGCTGGACGAGGTGCTCGGGGAGATGCTGGAGTCGACGCCGTGAGCGGTGCCGGCGTCGGGACGGCGGTCCCACGCGCCGCGTCCGGGGTGCAGAGGGTCGTCCTCGCCGACTCCGTGTCGCCGGAGGGCGTCGAGCTGCTGGACGCGGCCGAGGGCCTCGAGGTGATCGATCGCTCCGGGGCCGACCGGGCGGAGCTGGAGGCGGCCCTCGCCGACGCGGCGGCCGTTGTGGTGCGGAGCTCCACGACCGTCGACGGCGCCCTGCTCGACGCGGCGCCGCGATTGCGGATCGTGGGCCGGGCGGGCGTCGGCGTGGACAACATCGACGTGGAGGAGGCCACCCGCCGCGGGATCGCGGTGCTGAACGCGCCCGGCGGGAACACGATCTCCACCGCCGAGCTGACGCTGGGGCTCCTGCTCGCCGCCGCCCGCCGCATTCCGGCCGCCGACCGCAGCGTGCGCAGCGGGGCGTGGGACCGGGGCGCCTTCCGGGGGCGCCAGCTGCAGGGGATGCGGCTCGGCGTGATCGGCGTCGGCCGGATCGGCTCGGAGGTCGTCCAGCGCGCCCGTGCTTTCGGCATGACGGTGGCCGTACACGACCCCTACCTGCCGCCCGAGCGGGCGGAGGACCTCGGCGTGGAGCGGATGGAGCTGGACGCCCTCCTGCGGGCCTCCGACGCGGTGACGCTGCACGCGCCCCTCACCGACGAGACGCGGGGCATGATCGGGCCGGACCGGCTCGCAGTCATGAAGGAGGGCGCCCTGCTGGTGAACGCTGCGAGGGGCGGCCTCGTGGACGAGGAGGCCCTGGCCGCGGCGCTCCGGGAGGGGCGGCTCGGGGGCGCGGCGCTCGACGTCTACGAGGCGGAGCCGCTGCCCGACGACTCGCCGCTGCGGGACGCCCCGAACCTGGTCATGACGCCCCACCTGGGCGCGGCCACCTCGGAGGCCAGGCGGGAGGTGGCGCTGGAGATCGCCACGGGGGTGCGCGACGCGCTGCTGGAGGGCGACCTCCGGGCGGCGCTCAACGCGCCTCGCATCGAGGCCGGCCAGCGCGGCCGCGTCGAGCCGGTGCTCGAGCTGGGCCGCCGTCTGGGCCTGCTGGCCTCGGAGATCACCGGGCGCCGGTGCCGGGGCCTGGCGATCTGCTACGCGGGCCCCCACGACGAGATCCTCCGCCCCCTGGCCGCGGCGGCCGCGGAGGGCTTCCTCTCGCCCACCGTCGACCGTCCGCTCAACCTGGTCAACGCCCTCTACCTCGCCTCCGAGCGGGGGATCGAGGTGACGCGGAGCCGGGTGCGGGAGGAGTCGGACTACGCGAACTACGTGGAGCTGGCGGTCACGGGCGACACGGAGGCGATCGTCGGGGGCGCGCTCCTCGGGGAGGGGCACCCCCGTCTGGTGCGGATCGACGACTTCCACGTGGACACGGTGCCACGGGACACGCTGCTCGTGGTCCGGAATCGCGACGTGCCGGGAGTGATCGGCGAGGTCGGCACCCGGCTGGGCGCCGCCGGCGTCAACATCGCCGAGTACCACCAGGCGCGTCGGGCGGCGGGCGGCGACGCGCTCGCCGTCATCACCGTGGACCAGCCGGTCTCCGAGGTGGTGCTGGAGGAGCTGGCCGGCCTCGCCAACGTGACGGCCGTCCGCCAGGTGCGCTTCGACCGCTGAGGGCCGGGGCTACGGGTATTGCGGTCACAGCTCCAACCAGTTTATCACCAGGTATCGAATTCCACCTGGAGGCTCTCCTACGGTTGCTGTGATCGGCGGGCACCTCCGCATTCCATTCTCGTCAGAGAGGCATCCATGTCGCACCGCTTGATATCCGCGCTGGTCATCGCCCTCGCCCTCACGCTCGCGCCGTCCCTCCTCCACGCCCAGGAAGATCAGGAGGAGATGGCCACGACTCCGGCCATGCACGACGTGGCCGCCGCCGACCTTGAGTGGAACGACGTCGAAGTACCCGGCTTCCTGCCCGGGATGAAAATCGCCGCGATCCACGGCGACCCGTCTGCGGCCGACGAGCCCTACACCCTGCGCCTGGCGTTCCCGGACGGCTACCGGTTCCCGCCTCACTGGCACCCGAGGGCCGAGAACGTGACCGTCCTGGAGGGCACCTTCCTGCTGGCGATGGGGGAGGAGTTCGACGAGGGGGCGGTCGAGAGCTACGCTCCGGGCGACTATCTTTTCATCGCCGCCGAGAACGCGCACTTCGGGGGCGCGAAGGGGCGCACGGTCATCCAGCTCCACGGCGTCGGCCCGTTCGAGATAATCGTGGTCGAAGGCCAGGAGATGTCGGGCTCCTGAAGGCGCGAGTCGCCGGGCGGCTCTCCGACATACGGTGAGCCGCCGGACGTGGGCGATCTCGCTCGACAGATCAGCGAGCCCGCCGCGTTCTGCAATCTCACGCCGAAAGGGGACCTTCCGGTCAACACCTTCGGCTGCATGGACCACGGGGTGATCATCTTCTTCGGGCCGGGGGCTCGGCCGCCGGGCCAGCCGTGACGTGAGTCGTACGAAGCGGGCCGGGCACCGTGCCGGGCCCGCTTCGAGGCGGCTGCTGGAAAGGCTGGCGCGGTCTCATCTCACCGGCCGGCCTCCTGCACCGCCGGGGCCCATCGCTCCGCCGACTCCGGCGGAGGGGCGCCGACCCGGTCCGGGTGGAGGATGCCGGCCAGGATCTCCACGCCGTCCACCACGCGAGGCCCCGAGCGGTTGAAGTAGGAGGAGGCGTCGACCACCCAGGCGCGCCCTTCCTCGATCGCACGGGGCGCGACCTCGCGGAGCCGACCGGCGTGGGCGTCGGCGTCCGCGCGCGACCGCTCCACCCCGTAGCCGCAGGGCATCACCACCAGAGCGTCGGGGTCCAGGCCGCCGAGGGCCTCCCAGCCGACCTCCTCGGAGCGCTCGCCGGCGCGGCCGGCAAGGTTCTCGGCGCCCGCGGCCTCGATCATCTCGGGCACCCAGTGGCCGGGCACGAAGGGCGGGTCGAGCCACTCGATCGCCAGCACGCGCGGCCGGCGAGCGCCGGCGACCGCCTCCCGCACGCCCTCCAGCCGCGCCTCGAGCCCCGACCGCACGCGGTCGGCCCGCTCGCCCGCTCCCGCCGCCTCGCCGACCTGGTCGACGGTGTCGAGGATCTCCTCGAGGGTGTGGGCGTCGAGCGAGAGCACCCGGGCGTCGAGCCCCTGGTCGGCCACCACCTCGCGGACCCCCGTCGTCGGCACCGCGCAGACGTCGCAGACGGCCTGGGTCAGCACCAGGTCGGGCTCCAGATCGGCCAGCAGCGCGCCGTCGACGGCGTAGACGCTGCCGTGCTCGCGCATCGCCTCCCGGACCGCCCGGTCCACCTCGCCGCTGTCCAGCCCCTCCGGGTCGAAGCGCGGGCGGCTCACGCGGGGGCGGTCCAGGACGCGCTCGGGATGGTCGCACTCGTGGGAGATGCCCACGAGCGACGCCTCGAGCCCGAGCTCGCAGACGATCTCGGTGGCGCTGGCCAGCAGGGAGACGATGCGCATCGGGCCTCTCGGTCGTTCCGTGTCGGTGCCGGTCGTGCGAGGTCAGTACTTCGGCATCTCCGGGTCGAACGCGTCGGCCCAGGCGAGGATGCCGCCCTCGAGGTTCACGGCGTCGTAGCCGGCCCGGCGCAGCAGCTCCACGGCCGTGGCGCTCCGTCCGCCGGTGCGGCAGTGGACGACCAGCGGCCGCTCCTCGTCGAGCTCGTGGAGGTGCTCGGGCAGCTCGCCGAGCGGGATCCGGAACGCGCCCAGCTCCTCGAGGTTGCAGATCTCCCACTCGTGGGCCTCGCGGACGTCGAGGAGCTGGAATTCCTCGCCGGCCTCCGCGCGCCGGCGGAGCTCCGCCACGTCCACGGCGGGGACCCGCTCGTCGTCGGCCACCTCCTCCCCCAC
>CAZEUW010000160.1:0-5927 GCA_964515425.1 uncultured Gemmatimonadota bacterium
AGCGCGTCCGCGAGTGCTTCGCCGCGATATTCCTCCTCCGGAACGACGGCGACGCGTCCGCACGCCACGCGCACGGCTCCGGCCGTGGCCGGGCCGATGGCGGCGACCGAGAGGGAGGCGAGGGCCTCGGCGGGCTCCCTGCCGGCCGACGAGAGCGCCTCCACGACCGCGGCGACCCCGTTGACGCTCGTGCACACGAGCCAGTCGAAGCCCTCCCAGCGCGCGATCGCCCGGCTCAGGCCGGACGGATCGTCGGGCGGGGCGATCTCGATGGTGGGGAACTCGACGACGCGGGCACCGCGACGCCTGAGCGGCTCGACCAGCGAAGGGGCCTGCTCACGGGGCCGCGTCACCACCACGGTGCGGTCGGACAGGGGAGCGGCCGTCATGGGAGCCTCCGGGAGGTCCAGGCGCGCAGGGCCGTGTCGTCGGATCGACACCGTGCTCGGGGCTCGGGAGGGGCGGTGCTCCGGTAGCGGGCGACAGTGCCCCGCGCACGGAGGTCCCTTACGGCGCCTTCCGGATCTTGCCCGCTTTGATGCAGCGGGTGCAGACCTTGACCTTCTTCTTCGCGCCCTCCTCCAGGATGCGCACCTTCTGGAGGTTCGGGAGCGTACGCCGCTTCGTGCGGTTGTTGGCGGGGCTCACGTTGTTTCCCGTCTGCGGCCCCTTGCCGCACACGTAGCAGAAATTCGCCATCGTAGCTCGTCGGTTCCGGGTCAGCTATGGATGTCCAGCGAGTCGGCCAGCATGAAGGTCGGCGCGACGGGGATGTCCCCCGCGGAGGCCGTATCCACAGCTCCCCTGCTCACCCACTCCGTCCGGATCGAGTCGTTCAGCGTGTAGAACCGACCGCCGACCGTCACCCGGTCGCCGCCGTACACGGTCGCGCCCCGTTGGATCAGCTCGGTGCCGAGGAGGATCGGCATCGACACCGAGTCGTTGACGGCGATCGTGAACACGCCCCGCCCCAGGGTCTGGTCGACCTCGATCGAGTCCAGCATCCCCGTTCGCCCGACGGCCGACGTCGGATCGGTCGCGAGGACCTCGGCCGTCACCGGCCCGGACGCCGAGTCCTGCAGCGTCGGCTGCAGCGAACTCTCGGTGTCCTGCGCCTGCTGGTACACCCAGTAGAGGAACCCTCCCGTGGCGGCCACCGCCACGAGCAGAAGCAGCGAAGTCGTCCCCCGAAAGCCCGACGATGCCGCCATCGATCCTACCCTTTCTCCTGCGGGGCCCTACCGGGCGTCCCGCGTGAGCTCGATCAGGGCCAGCTCGGCGCCGTCCCCTTTGCGAGCACCGATCTTGAGAACGCGAGTGTAGCCGCCGTCCACGCCCTCGAAGCGCGGTCCGATGTCGTCGAACAGCTTCCCGAGGATCTCGCGGTCGGCGATGTTGCGTCGCACCCTCCGCCGGCTGTGCACGTCGTCGACCCGGGCGAGGGTGATCAGCTTCTCGGCGAACGGGCGCAGCTCCTTGGCCTTCGCCTCGGTGGTGCGGATCCGCTCGTGGCGGAAGAGGCTCGTCGCCAGGTTCCGCAGCGTCGCCTTGCGGTGGCTGGGCGTACGGCTGAGGGCGCGTCCCTTCTTCCTATGCCTCATCGCCCCCGTCCTCCTCCTCGCCGCCCGCGCCGTTGCCTGCGACCGACTCGTCCTTCAGGTAGAGGTTGTCGTCCTCGTCCCGCTCCAGCGACATGCCGAACCGAAGTTGATGGTCGGCCAGCACCTCCGCCACCTCCTCCAGGGACTTCTCTCCGAAGTTCTCCACCTTGAGCATCTCGTCGCGCGTCTTGCTCGCCACGTCCGCCAGCGTTCGGATGTCCGCTTTCTCCAGGGTGTTCCGGGAGCGGACCGAGATGCCCTCGAACGCCTCGAGGGACCGGCCGAGCAGCTCCTCGAGGTCCTCGTCGACCGGCTCGAGGCCGGGTCGCGCGGGTGCGCCGCCGTCCTCTTCCTCCCGACCGGGCTGGGGGACCTCCTGCCCGAAGGAGGCGAGGTAGCCCAGGTGGGTCCGCGCGATCTCGGCCGCGTGGCCGAGCGCGTCGGCGGGCACGAGCGCCCCGTTGGTCCGGACGCTGACGGTCAGCCTGTCGAAGTCGGTACGCTGTCCGACCCGCGTCTCGTGGACCGCGAAGTTGGCCTTCGTGACCGGGTTGAACATCGAGTCGACGCGAATCGCGTCGACCGGCATGTCCTCGTCCGTATCGTGATCGTCGGCCGCCACGAAGCCGCGGCCCCGCTTGACCCAGAGGTCGACGCGGAGCGGCCGGTTCTCGGGGCGGTCCTCCTGCAGCGTGAAGAGCAAGTGGTCGGGGTTGATCACGTCGACGGCTGCCGAGTCGGCGATGCTCGCCGCCGTCACCTCGCCCGCCTCGCTGACGCTGATCTCCAGCCGCGCCTCGTCGCGATCCGGCTCGAGCCGTAGGACCAGGTGCTTCAGGTTCTGGATCACCTGGTGGACGTCCTCGGCCACGTCCTCGATCGTCTGGTGCTCGTGCTGGACCCCGTCGGCCCGGAACGCCCAGACGGCCGATCCCGGGAGGGAGGACAGCAGGATACGGCGGATCGTGTTCCCGAGCGTATGGCCGAACCCCCGCTCCAGCGGCTGGAGCACGAACTCGGCCTGCCGGCCGTCCTCGGCGGTCGAGCGCTCCTCGACGGTCTCGGGGAGCACCAATCCTGTCAGTGTGGTAGACATGTCGCTCTTTCGGTCTCTATGTGGCGCGTGCTCTGTCTCGTGCTCGCTCGCGGGGCGTCGCGCACGCGTGTCGCTCGCCGCGGGGCGTTCCCGCGGAGGGCAGGTGCGAAAGGACGGCTCGAACGCGGGGGTCGAGCCCTCCCCGGCTCAGACGCGCCGCTTCTTGGGGGGGCGGCAGCCGTCGTGGGGGATCGGCGTGACGTCGCGGATCGACTTGATCGTGAGTCCCGCGCTCTGGAGGGCCTGGATCGCGGACTCGCGGCCCGAGCCCGGCCCCTGCACGTGGACGTCGACCCGCTCCATGCCGAGCGAAACGGCCTCCTTGCCGGCGTTCTCCGCCGCGATGGTCGCCGCGAAGGGCGTGGACTTCTTCGAGCCCTTGAACCCCGACTTGCCGGCGCTGGACCAGCAGACGGCGTTGCCGCCGGTGTCTGCGATCGTCACGATCGTGTTGTTGAACGTGGCCTTGATGTGCGCCACGCCCTCGGCTCCCACGTGCTTCTTCTTCGATTTCCCTTTGGCCATCCCTCTCCTCGCTCGTCTCCCGCGGACTACTTCTTGGTCGGCGCCTTCTTCTTGCCGGCCACCGTCTGACGCGGACCCTTGCGGGTCCGGGCGTTCGTGCGGGTGCGCTGGCCCCGCACCGGGAGACCCTTCTTGTGCCGGATCCCCCGGTAGCACCCGATGTCCATCAGGCGCTTGATGTTCATGTTCACTTCGGTGCGGAGAGCACCCTCGACCTTGTAGCGGTTCTCGATCACCCGCCGCAGCTTGTTGAGGTCCTCGTCCGAGAGGGCGTGGGTCCTGGCGTCCGGGTTGACCCCCGTTTCCTCGAGGATCTCCTTGGCGGTCGACCGGCCCACTCCGTAGATGTAGGTGAGCGCGACCTCGATACGCTTGTCCCGCGGCAGGTCGACCCCTGCGATGCGTGCCATGTTCCGTCCCGTCTGGCGTTCGGTGCTCGGTCTCGTCGCGGCGGGGCGGTCAGCCCTGCCGCTGCTTGTGCTTCGGATTGCGGCTGCAGATCACGCGGACGACGCCCTTCCGTCGCACGATCTTGCAGTGCTCGCAGATCCGCTTCACGCTCGCTCGTACCTTCATGCCATACCCCCTCGGATCCGGATCGATCGGAGCCTTTGAGAATAGCCCTCGAGCGACCCGCGTTCAAATCGCGACGGTCGGGCCGTGCCTCCCGTCACTTGTATCGGTAGGTGATGCGCCCCTTGGTCAGGTCGTAGGGCGACATCTCCACCTCCACCTTGTCCCCGGGCAGGATCCGAATGTAGTTCATGCGGATCTTCCCCGAGACGTGGCAGGTGACCTCGTGCCCGTTCTCGAGCTCCACCCGGAACATCGCGTTCGGCAAGGCCTCCATGACCTCGCCGGTCATCTGAATCGGTTCTTCCTTAGCCAACGTCCCGCTTTCCCTCCGCTGCCGTTGCGGCCGTCCGCGCCGTGAGGACGCGCGGCCCCCGTTCGGTGACGGCCACCGTGTGTTCGAAGTGGGCGGACAACGAGCCGTCGGCGGTGACCACCGTCCAGTCGTCGTCCAGCGTCCGGATCTTCCGGCCGCCCACGTTGACCATGGGCTCGATCGCGATCACCAGCCCCTCGCGGAGCTCCTGGCCCTTGCCGCGCCGGCCGTAGTTGGGGACCTGGGGGTCCTCGTGGGCTGCATGTCCCACGCCATGGCCCACGAGCTCCCGGATCACACTGTAGCCCTCCGGCTCGACCGTCTCCTGGACGGCGGCGCCGATGTCGCCCACGTGCGCGCCGACCCGGGCTTCCGCCACGGCCCGTTCGAGCGCGAGCCGCGTCCGTTCCAGGAGTCGGGACGCCTCCCCGGACACCTCGCCGACCGCCACGGTCACCGCGGCGTCGGCGTAGAGGCCGTCGAGCTTGACGCCGACGTCCACGCTCAGGACGTCGCCGGACGAGAGGACCCGCTCGGCCGACGGGATGCCGTGCACGACCTCTTCGTTGATGCTCGTGCAGAGCGTCGCCGGGAAGCCGTACAGCCCCTTGAACGCCGGGGTCGCTCCGTCGGTCGCTCGTATGAGCTCCTCGGCGATCCGGTCCAGCTCGGCCGTGCTCACGCCGGGATCCGCCCGCTCCGAGACGCGAGCCAGCACCTCGGCCACGATCGCGCCCGCCCGGGCGATGCCGTCCAGCTCCTGCGCGCTCTTGAGCGAGATCACGGTCGCGCCCTCGGCCTCACGCTCCGCCCGCCGGGCGGGCGGGCAGCCGCTCCTTCAGGCGGCGCTCGACCTCCTCGACCGTCCCGGTCCCGTCGACCTCGGACACCGGGACCGACGAACGGGTCCGGTACCACTCGAGCACCGGCTCGGTCTGACGCCGGTACACCTCGAGGCGGCGGCGCACGGTCTCCGGTCGGTCGTCCTCGCGCTGGTAGAGCTCCCCGCCGCACTCCGGGCACCCGTCGTCGGCGCTCCCGACCCGGGTCACGCTCCCGCAGGCCTCGCAGGTCCTCCGCGAGGAGAGCCGGCGCACCAACTCCTCCTCGGGGACGTCCAGGTAGAGCACCCCGTCGAGGGCCTCGTCGCGACGGATCAACACGTCGCGCAGACCCATCGCCTGCTCGAGGGTGCGCGGGAAACCGTCGAAGACGAAGCCGTCCCGCGCCTCGGGCCGCTCCAGCGCCTCGCGCACGATTCCGAGGATCACCTCGTCCGGCACGAGCTCGCCCGCGTCCATGTACTCCGCCGCCCGCCGGCCGAGCTCGGTCTCCCGCCGCCGAGCCGCGCGCAGCATGTCGCCGGTCCCGTAGCGCGGGACCTCGAGCTCGGCGGCGAGCCGCTCCCCCTGCGTCCCCTTCCCGGCCCCGGGGGGACCCATCAGGATCAGCCGCATCGCGCGGCCCTCACATGTACCTCTGGCGTCCCCGGTGTCCGGCCCGTCCCGTCTTCATGAAGCCCTCGTAGTGCCGAAGCAGGAGGTGCTGCTGCATCTTCTGGACGGTGTCCAGTCCCACGCCGACCACGATCAGCAGCGAGGTGCCGCCGAAGAAGAAGGTCTGGATGTCGAAGGCCGCGAAGATCCAGAAGGGGAGGATCGCGATGATGGCCAGGTAGACCGCCCCCGGAAGCGTGATCTTCGTGAGCACGTCGTCGATGTACTCGGCGGTGGCCGAGCCCGGCTTCACCCCGGGGATGAAGCCGCCCTGCTTCTTCAGGTTCTCCGCCAGGTCCAGGGGGTTGAAGATGATGGAG
>CAZEUW010000161.1:0-5851 GCA_964515425.1 uncultured Gemmatimonadota bacterium
ACGCGGCCCCCGTGCTGGACGCCCGCGAGGTCGACGGCGCTGCCCGAGGACAGGATCGCGTCCCAGTCGGGGCTCACCTCCCCGTACACGCGCAGCCGGGCGACGCCGCCGTCGGGGTAGATGTGGAAGCGGAGGTGGGTGAAGCGCTCCTCCGCCTCGACGGGGAAGGCGTGCACGGCGTCGCCCTCGAGCGGGCTCCGGGGAA
The DNA here is from genome assembly GCA_964515425.1 of uncultured Gemmatimonadota bacterium. Taxonomy (GTDB): domain Bacteria; phylum Gemmatimonadota; class Gemmatimonadetes; order Palauibacterales; family Palauibacteraceae; genus CAYVFM01. The sequence continues at coordinate 206 of CAZEUW010000161.1, forward strand.
CGATCTCCCGCCAGCCCTCCTCCGAGGCCGCCAGCTCGGCGGGCTCCGGCTCGGAGGCCACCGCCCGCGCTTCCAGCGAGCACGCCTCCGGGTGGTTGCCGCGGAAGTGGCGGGTCGAGACCTCGACGCCGCGGATCACGCCGGGCAGGCCGAGCCGGACGAGGCACCGGTCGTGGCCCGGCTCGCGGCGACGGCGCGTCTCCCACCCGTCCATCCACTTGCCCCGGTCGGTGTACTCGCCCTCCCGGAAGACGGGCTCCTCGGGGAGGAGCAGCCGCTCGCCCGGCGCGAAGAACTCGTCGTTGACGTGCAGCACCCGGCCGCCGAAGCGAGCCGAGGCGAGGTCGACGAGCCCCTCGAAGGGCGGTCGATCGGCGGCGGCCGCGTGGTCCGAGCCGTCCGTCACGCGGCCCTCCGGCGGAGCGTGCGGCCCGGTCGGGTCTCGCCGAGCCGGCCCTCCTCGTAGACCGTCTCGCCCCGCACCAGGGTGCGGCGCACCCGCCCGGCGAGCGTCCGACCCTCGTAGGGGGTGACGGGATGGCGGTGGCGGAGGTCGGCGCCGCGCACCGTCCACTCCTCCTCGGGCTCCCAGATCACGAGGTCGGCGTCCAGCCCGGGCGCGATGCGCCCCTTGCGGCCCTCGAGGCCGGCGAGACGCGCCGGGCCCTCGCACATCCAGCGGGCCAGGTCGGCGACGCCGTGGCCCCTGTCCCGGGCCGCCGTCCAGGTGGCGGGGAGCGAGAGCTGGATCGAGGCGATGCCGCCCCACGCCCCGTGGAACCCTCCGTCCGCGGTCGCCTTCATGGCCGGGGGGCAGGGGGAGTGGTCGCTCGCCACCAGGTCGATCGCGCCCTCGTCGAGCGCCCGCCAGAGCGCCTCGCGCTCCCGGGCTTCGCGGATCGGCGGCGCGCACTTGAAGCGGGCGTCGCCGTCGGGGACCTCCTCGGCGGCGAAGGTCAGGTAGTGGGGGCAGGTCTCCACGGTCACGGCCACCCCCTCGCCACGTCCCCGGCGGATCGGCTCCAGCGCGGCCGAGGCCGCCAGGTGGACCACGTGGACCCGCGCCTCCGTCTCCCGGGCGCCGCGCACGAGCAGCGCGACCGCCTCGACGTCCGCCTCCGGCGGGCGGGTGGCCAGGTAGTCGGCGTAGGCGGTCGAGGCGTCCGTCCGGCCGTCCGCCGCCACGTCGGGCTCGCGGAGCCGCTCGGGGAGCTCGGCGTGGACGAGCAGGGGGCGGTCGAGCGCGGCCACGACCGCCAGCGCCTCCTCCAGCCCCTCGGCACCGAGCGGCGGGAACTCGTCGAGCCCCGACGGACAGAGGAAGCACTTGAAGCCCAGGACGCCGGCGTCGGCGAGGGGCGCCAGGTCGGCGACGTTGCCGGGGACCGCGCCGCCCCAGAAGCCGACGTCCACGCGGCAGCGACCCTCGGCGCTCGCGGCCTTGGCCTCGAGGGCCGCCACGTCGGTGGTCACCGGGGAGCAGTTGAGGGGCATGTCCACGAGCGTGGTGACCCCTCCGGCCGCGGCGGCGTCCGTGGCGGACCGGAAGCCCTCCCAGTCGGTGCGGCCCGGCTCGTTCACGTGGACGTGGGTGTCGACGACGCCGGCCATGACGACCGCGTCGCCCGCGTCGATCACGCGGTTTGACGTATCGGGAGCGGCCGGGAGGTCGGAAACCCGGTCGCCCGGCTCCAGCTCCTCCACCGCGCGAATCACCCCCGCCTCGATGCACACGCGGGCCGGCCGCACGCCCTCCGGCGTGACGACGCGCCGCCCGCACACGACCAGCTCCGCCTCGGATCCCTCGGACATGAAGCGCAAGTATACGGGCCGCGGGTCGGGGACGACCAACGCGGGTCGACCCCGGGGCCGCCTTGACGGCTCGGCGAAGTCCGTTACCGTACGCTGTGACCCGACACGCTCGCACGACCCGTCCCGATATCCGAGGAGGAGACGTGCCCGATCGTCACGGATTCAACTCCCTGTGGGCCCTGGCCCTGGTCGCGATGCTGGCCTGTCAGCCCGCCGACGAGGGATCGGAGGCGGACGCCGACGGCACCGCGGCCGCCGCCGATGCCGCCGGAGACGCGGTCACGGTGATCGCGAAGGACTTCGAGTTCGAAGCGCCCGCATCGATCCCCTCCGGCTGGAACGACTTCCGGTTCGTCAACGAGGGCGAGCAGGAGCACTTCTTCCTGCTGTATCGCCTCCCGGAGGACCGGACGTTCGCCGACTATCGCAGCGGGGTCACCGAGCCCTTTCTGTCCGTCTGGAGCCGGTACGACGCGGGCGAGCTGACACGGGACGAGACGCTGGCCGCACTGGGCGAGGAGCTGGCGCCCTGGTTCTTCGAGGCCGAGGCGGCCGGAGGGGCCGCGCTGACGGAGCCGGGGCGGACGGCCCACGTGACGCTCGACCTGGAGCCGGGCACCTACGCGATGGAGTGCTACGTGAAGACGCCGCAGGGCACCTGGCACAACGACCGCGGCATGCTGAAGGAGCTCACGGTGACCGAGGAGTCCACCGGTGCCGCGCCGCCCGAGGCCGACGCCGAGCTCACGCTCTCCAACTACGAGATCGCCACCTCCGACACCCTGACGGCCGGCCGACAGACCGTCGCGGTCCACGTGACCGACACGCCGGAGGGCTTCATGCCCCACGACATCAACCTCTTCCGGATCGAGTCGGACACGACCACGGTGGAGCAGATCGTGGCCTGGATGGACTGGATGGACCTCGAGCAGTTCCGCGCGCCGGCCCCCGCGATCTCGCTGGGCGGGGTCGAGTCGCTGCCTGCCGGCGCGACGGGCTACATGACCGTGGACCTCGAGCCCGGGCGCTACGCCTGGGTCTCGGAGAACTACGCGAGCCAGGGCGTGATGCACGAGTTCACGGTGGAGTAGGGGGGGCGGGCGGATCGGACGAAATCCGGCGTGTGCCGCCAGCGTCCGCTCCCGTTTGGTCCCCCGGAGTGATTCCGCCTCTCCGTTTGCATGCGTACGCCTGAATAGGTAGGCATGGTCTCGAGGCGTTGAGGTCCATCCTGCGTATCGACTCACGAGCGCTCCAAGCATGGGAGGAGTGCATCGATGAGCGATCCCGCACAGGCAGTGATGCACCTGATTTTCGCCCGCTGGCGGGCCCAGACGCTCTACCACGGGGTCGAGCTGGGAGTCTTCGAGGAGCTCGAGGACGGGACGGCGACGGCTTCGGCCGTCGCCGAGGCCCGGGACCTCGATCCCGAGAACACCTACCGCCTGATGCGCGGGCTCGACTCCCTGGACCTTCTGGAGGCGCGTCCCGACGGCACGTTCGCGCTCACCGACCGCGGGGAGCTCCTGACCGAGGACCACGCGATGAGCCTGCGGGGCATCGCGCGGCTGGTGGAGGGCCACGAGCAGTACCGGGTCTGGCCCCGGCTCTCCGACCTCGTCCGCTCGGGCGAGGAGGACGCCTTCGAGGACGCATTCGGCCACCCCCTGTTCGAATACCTCGAGGAGAACTCCGAGCACGCGGAGGTCTTCAACGAGGGGATGACGAGCCACTCCACCGTGGAGACCCGGGACGTGCTCGAGGCGCTGGAGGAATACCGCTTCGACGCCGGCCCGCGCCTCTGCGACGTGGGCGGCGGCGAGGGCCACTTGCTCGCCCACCTGCTCGCCGAGCGCTCCGGCCTCCGCGGTGAGGTGCTGGAGCTGCCGGAGGTGGTCGGGCGGGCCGGCGCCGTGCCCGAGCGGCTCGGCGTCGCCGACCGGATCACGTTCACTGCCGGTGACATGTTCGAGGCGGTCCCCGAGGCCGACGCCTACTTCCTGAAGCACGTACTCCACGACTGGAACGACGAGGAGTGCGTCGAGATCCTCGGCACCGTGGCCGAGGCCGCTCCCGAGGGGGCACCCGTCCTGGTGGCCGAGTACGTCGTTCCCGGGCCGGGTGAGTCGCACTTCGCCAAGCTCTTCGACCTCCACATGCTGCTCGTGACCGGCGGTCGGGAACGGACGGTCGACGAATACGCAGAGCTGTTCGAGGCAGCGGGGATGGTGCTGGCCGATCATCACGAGGCCGAGAACCGTCTGATGAGCGTGGTGGAAGGTCGAGTGGCCTGAGCCGGCGCTCCTCCCGCGGCGCGGCGTTCTCTCCAGCCGGAGGCTGTGATGAGCGAATCAGCCGAGCGAGTGATCGACCTCATCTTCGGACGCTGGCGGAGCCAGGTGCTCTACGCCGGTGTCGAGCTCGGGATCTTCGAGGTCCTGGACGAGGCGCCGGCGAGCGCCGAAGAGGTGACCGGGGAGCTCGACCTCGACCCCGGCAACGGTTACCGGCTGATGCGCGCCCTGGCGGCCCTGGGCCTCCTTCACGAGAGCCCCGACGGCACGTTCTCGATCACCGACGCGGGCGCGCTCCTCACGGAGGACCACCCTCGGAGCCTGCGGGGAGTGGCTCGCCTGGAGGAGGGTCCCGACCACTACATGCTCTGGACCTACCTGCCGGAATTCGTCCGCACCGGCGAACAGGACGCCTCCGAGGAGGTCACCGGCCACGCGGTCTTCGATCGCCTCGCCGAAGACCGGGAACACGAGCAGGTGTTCAGCGAGGCGATGACCAGCTACTCGCGAATCGAGACCGTTGCAGTGCTCGACGCGCTCGGCACGGTGGATTTCGCCGGAATCGACCACCTCTGCGACGTCGGCGGGGGACGGGGCTACCTGTTGAGCCACCTGCTGCTCGAGCACCCCGGGGTGACCGGCGAGATCCTCGAGCTGCCAGCGGTCGTGGAGCGGGCCGGAGCCGTCCCCGCCGAGATCGGCGTGTCCGACCGGCTGCGCTTCACGGAGGGTGACATGTTCGAATCCGTGCCGCGCGCGGACGGCTACGTGATGAAGCACATCCTCCACGACTGGAACGACGACGAGTGCGTCGAGATCCTGGATTCGATCCGGGAGGCGGGACCATCCGGCGCACCCGTCTTCGTGTGCGAGCTGGTCGTGCCCGGTCCGGAGGAGCCGCACTTCGCGAAGCTCTTCGACATCCACATGATGGTGGCGACCACGGGCCGGGAGCGGACGGTCGAGGAGTACGGCGAGCTCTTCGAACGGGCCGGCATGGAGTTGGCCGGCCATCACGTGGCCGAAGGGCAGCCGATGAGCGTGGTGGAGGGCCGAGTGATCTGAGGCGGGCCGCGGAGGGATCGCTCCGCCCCGCGTGTCGGGGCGGAGGCTCGAGATCGCTGTCGCCGACGACGCCGCCTCGGGTCGCGTCGGTGGTGGCGCACCCGGCGAGCGCCAGCGGAGCGAGGGTGCAGGCCAGGACCGCGCAGGGGGGGCGGGGGCGGAACCGGGTACGACAGGCGTCTCCACGAGGAAGCGGGCTCCGACGCCCCGGATCCGCCGACCGCCGGTGGCCACCCTCCGGTGCCCGCGACGAAGCACACGATCGTCGCGCTACCCGCATCTGAAGGCACGAAATTCCGGGCCGGCGAGCAGCGGGCGCTCCAGGCCCGGTGCGTGGGGTCGATGGCCGGGAGGGAGGGGTCCGGCCGACGGGGGCCGTGTGGGAACCGGCCAATCCGTTGAGCCGGCCGGCTGGCCCTTGCCAGGGTTCTGTTGAGAGCGATTCGCGGCTCCCGGACCGGGGGCCGAGGCCGCC
>CAZEUW010000162.1:0-5849 GCA_964515425.1 uncultured Gemmatimonadota bacterium
CGGGACGCTGGACGAGCAGTTCGTCCTCGACGTCTTCCAGACCGGCTCGGGCACCTCCACCAACATGAACGCGAACGAGGTGATCGCGAACCGGGCGATCCAGGAGCTGGGCGGCGAGGTCGGCTCCCGCGAGCCGGTCCACCCCAACGACCACGTCAACCTCGGCCAGTCGTCGAACGACGTGATCCCGACCGCCTGCCACGTCTCGGCGCTGGTGGCGATCGAGGAGGAGCTCGTCCCCGCCCTCCGGCACCTGCGCGACGCGCTCCGCGAGAAGGCGGAGGCTTTCGACGACGTCCCCAAGGCGGGTCGCACCCACCTGCAGGACGCGACCCCGGTGCGGCTGGGCCAGGAGTTCGGCGGCTGGGCGAGCCAGGTCGAGCACGGCCTGGAGCGGCTGGAGCGGCTGCGGGAGCCGCTCGGCGAGCTGGCCGTGGGAGGCACCGCGGTCGGCACCGGGATCAACACCCACCCCGAGTTCGGCCGCCGGATGGCCGCGCGCCTGAGCGAGGCGACGGGCGTCGACTTCCGGGAGGCGGAGAACCACTTCGAGGCCCAGGGCGCCCGCGACGCGATGGTCGAGGCGAGCGGTCAGCTCAGGACGATCGCCGTGAGCCTCACCAAGATCGCCAACGACGTGCGCTGGCTCTCCTCCGGCCCCCGGACCGGGATCGGCGAGATCCGCCTGCCGGCCGTCCAGCCCGGCTCCTCGATCATGCCCGGCAAGGTGAACCCGGTCATGGCCGAGTCGGTGTGCCAGGTCTGCGCGCAGGTGATCGGCAACGACGCCGCCGTGACGACGGGCGGCCAGGCCGGCAACTTCGAGCTGAACGTCATGATCCCCGTCATGGCCCACAACCTCCTGCAGTCCATCGTGATCCTGGCCAACGTCAGCCGGGCCTTCACCGACCGCTGCGTGGCCGGCATCGAGGCGGACGAGGAGCGCTGCCGACGCTACGCCGAGTCCACGGCGGCGCTGGCCACGGCGCTCGCGCCGGAGATCGGCTACGACCGGGCCGCGGAGCTGGCGAAGCGGTCGCTGGCCGAGGACCGCACCCTCCGCGAGCTGGTGCGCGAGGAGGGGCTGCTCTCCGAGGAGGAGCTCGACCGCATCCTGGACTTCCGGGCGATGACGGAGCCCGGCATCCCGGGCTGAGGATCGGACCGGGCGGGCCCGGCCCCGCCGCTTGACCCCGCCCCGCGGGGGACCCGATCTTGTGCGCCCGCGTATGCTCCTCCAGACGACTTCGGACGTCCCCGGACGTCTCCGACACGGCTCGGGACGTCCGCCACGCCGCCAACGGAGCCCCCATGCGATCGAAGCCTCGCCCCAGGCCCGCCGCCTTTCTCGCCGCCTCGCTGGCCGTCCTCCTCGCGCCGGGGGTCGCGGCCGACGCCGCCGCCCAGGAGGCCGCCCGCGAGGCGGTGCCTCCGCGGGACGCGCCCGCCCTCACCGTCGAGCGGATCCACGCCACCGACGAGCTCTCGCCCGAGTCCTTCGGCGGGGAGTGGCGGGCGTCGGGCGACGCGTGGACGGTGGTCGAGGCGGACGCGGACGGCCACGACGAGCTCTGGCAGGTGGACGCGGCGAGCGGCGAGCGGGAGCGGCTGGTCGCCGCCGAGGAGCTGGTCCCGGCCGGCGACTCGGTGCCGATGGCGATCGAGGACTACGCCTTCTCTCCCGACGGCGGCCGCCTGCTGATCTTCACCGACGCGCAGCGCGTGTGGCGGGACGCGACGAAGGGCCGCTACTGGGTCTTCGACCTGGACGCGCGCGAGCTGATCCCGGTGAGCGAGGAGCCGGGCTGGCAGATGTTCGCGAAGTTCGGCCCGGAGGGGCGGCGCGTGGCCTTCGTGCGGGAGCACGACCTCCACGTGACCGACCTCGAGACCGGCGAGGAGCGGGCCCTCACCAGCTCGGGCTCGAAGGACACGATCAACGGGACCACCGACTGGGTCTACGAGGAGGAGCTCGGCCTGCGGGACGCCTTCCGGTGGAGCCCCGACGGCACCCGCATCGCCTACTGGCAGCTCGACCAGAGCCCCATCCGGCCCTTCTACCTGGTCGACGAGACGCAGCTCTACCCGGAGCTGCAGCCGGTGCGCTACCCCAAGGCCGGCACCGAGAACTCCGAGGTCCGGGTCGGCGTGATGCCCCTGGACGAGGGGGAGGCGGCCACGACCTGGCTGGACGTCGGCTCGCCGGAGTACGTGGCCCGGATGGAGTGGGTGGACGACGCCACCCTCGCCGTCCAGACGCTGAACCGGCACCAGAGCCGGCTCGAGGTCCGGCTCGCCGACCCGGCCGCGGGCGGCTCGCGCACGGTGCTGGCCGAGGAGGACTCGACCTGGGTCGACCTCGACCAGCCGCTCACCTGGACCGGGGACGGCTCGCGCTTCGTGTGGTCCTCCCGCCGCGACGGCTGGAACCACCTCTACCTGTACGGGCGCGACGGGGAGCTGGTGCGCCAGCTCACCGACGGCGCCTGGGACGTCACCGGCCTGCTCGGCGTGGACGAGGCGGGCGGCCGGGTGTGGTTCGAGGCGGCCCACCCGGAGCCCTTCCAGCGCTCGGTCGGCTGGGCGCCGACCGGCGGCGGCGAGCCCACCTGGGTGGCCGGCCCCGGGGCCGGCGCGGACGGCGGCTCCCACTCGGCCGATCCCTCCCCCGACTTCCGGCACTTCTTCGACACGCGGTCGACGATCTCGACCCCGCCGGTGACCCGGCTGAAGCGGGCGGACGGGACCGCCGTCCGGACGCTGGTGGACAACGCGGAAATGCGGGCCCGTCTCGACTCGCTGGAGCTGCCGGAGCCCTCCTTCCTCCGCGTCACCGCGGCGGACGACTCGACGTCGCTCAACGCCTGGATGATCCGTCCGGCGAGCTTCGACTCGACCCGGACCTACCCGCTGCTCCTCTACGTCTACGGCGGGCCGGGCATCCAGACGGTGATGGACGCCTGGGGCGGTACCCGCTACCTGTGGCACCAGCTCATGGCGACCCGCGGCTTCGCGGTCGCGAGCGTGGACAACCGCGGCACCGGATCGCGCGGGCGCGACTTCTACAAGCAGGTGTACCTGCGGCTCGGCCAGCTCGAGACCGCCGACCAGCTCGCGGCGGCCGAGCAGCTCGGCGCCCGGCCCTGGATCGACGCCGAGCGGATCGGGGTCTGGGGCTGGAGCTACGGCGGCTACATGACGCTGCTGACGACGCTCCGCGGCGAGGGGGCGATCGCGGCCGGTGCCTCGGTGGCCCCCGTGACCGACTGGAAGTTCTACGACACGATCTACACGGAGCGCTACATGCGGACGCCGTCGGAGAACCCGGAGGGCTACTCCCGCGGCGCCCCCCTCACCTACGCCGACCGCCTCGAGGCGGAGCTCCTGATCGTCCACGGCACGGGGGACGACAACGTCCACCCCCAGCACACGGCGGTGATGGTCGACCGGCTCGAGCAGGCGGACGAGCAGTTCGGCATGCGGCTCTATCCGGGCAAGACGCACTCGATCTCGGGTGACACCACCCGGGTGAACCTGTACGGGCTCCTCACCTCGTTCTTCGAGCGGGAGCTGGGCGGCGGCAGCTGAGCGGGAGGACCGCGGCGAGGCCGACGATGCGCGTCACCGAGATCTTCCACTCGATCCAGGGCGAGTCCACGTGGGCGGGCTGGCCCTGTGTCTTCGTGCGCACGACCGGATGCAACCTCCGCTGCGTGTGGTGCGACACCGCCTACTCCTTCCACGGCGGCGAGGAGCTGAGCGTGGAGGAGGTGCTCGAGGAGGTCGAGCGGATCGGGAACGGCTGCCGGCTGGTCGAGCTGACCGGCGGGGAACCGCTCCTGCAGCACGACGTGGGCGAGCTGGCCGAGCGCCTGCTGGAGCGGGGCTACACGGTGCTCTGCGAGACGTCGGGCAGCGTGCCGGTCGACCGGGTGCCGGCCGAGGTCGTCAAGGTGGTCGACTTCAAGGCGCCCGGCAGCGGCGAGGAGGAGGAGAACGACTGGACCAACCTGGAGCGGCTCGATCCGGACCGCGACGAGATCAAATTCGTGCTGGCCGACCGGACGGACTACGAGTGGGCGGTCCGCCAGATCGAGGAGCGGGGGCTGGGGCGCTTCACGCTCCACCTCTCGCCCGTCCACGGGGAGCTCGACCGCCGGGAGCTGACCGAGTGGATGCTGGAGGACGGGCTGGCGGCGCGGCTGAACCTCCAGCTCCACAAGTTCGTCTGGGACGCTCAGGCCCGGGGCGTCTGATCCTCCGCCACCGGCCCCGTGATCCGCGGGAGCACCTCCTCCTCGAAGCGCCGGACGCACGCCTCGAGGCCGCCGTCGTCGAGATGGCTGAGCGGCGCGTCGGTCCGCCTTCGGGCCGCGCGCCGGAGGGTGCGCGCGTGGAGGTCGAACTCCTCGGCCACCCGCCCCCAGTTGTCCGCCGCGGTGCGCTCCACGCCGGCGCGGAGCAGGACGACCCAGTCGAGGAAGCCCTTCAGGGTGAGCGTGTCGTCGCCGGCGAGCGTCTGGCGCCAGTGGTGCCACAGCGTGCGCCGGTCGCGGTCCACCTCCTCGGCGAGCCCCTGGACGGTCGTCACCGGCGGATGGCGCGTCAGCGCCCGACCCAGGGCCCGGGTGAGCGTCGTGGAGAGCCCTTCGGCGCCCTCGACGCGCCGCCGGTAGTCGCGGAAGCGGCGCTCGGCCTCGGCGCGGAGGACGGCGGGGGCGAGCTCCCGCTCCATCTCGTCGAGCCAGACCACTTCCTCCACGATGACGTCCTTGAGGCGCCGGACCGCCGCGGAGCTGCGGGGGAGGCAGAGCACGAGGGGCACGTCCGGGCGGTCGTCGTCGCCGTCGACCTCGCGGAGGCGCCGGAGCTCGGCGAACAGCTCGGCGTCGGAGGGGCGCCCGGCCATCACGACCCCGCAGGTCGCGTCGGCGAGGCTCGACCGGAACCACTCCCACGCTTCGGAGGCCCGGACCTGCGTGTCGGCGGGCAGGGCCGCCCGCGCCCGCTCCCGTCCCGTGGCGTCCTGGACCCAAAGGCTCAGCATCGCGACCCTCCCGCCGTCCGCGTCGAGGTCGTGGTCGAGACAGAACGTCCCGACACTCCGTCCAAGCGTAGGCCCGGGTATCAACAGGCTATCAACAACCCCGTCAGACAGGAGTCAGACACCGTAGAATCAGCGTCAGACATGTCGAGGCCGCGGCCGGAAAGGCCCGGCGGGACGGGGTCATCGCCAGACAAACCGTCCGGGCCGTCGGGACGCCTCGACAGAACCGATCGCCCCTCGCCCCTGCCGCTGCGGGCCGTCCGCCCCGGGCGGCGAGGCGCATGATCGGCACGACGACGATCGTCCTGCTGGTGCTCCCGCTGGTGGCCGCGCTCGCCTTCGGCGTCTGGATCGGGCTCGGCTACCCCGGCCTCTACGACCGCTACGAGCGCACCGGCCGGGCGCCCCGGAAGACGCCCTTCCAGATGCTGGTGGACTGGGTGGTGGGGCTGTTCGATGGCTGAGCGCTCGGGCTTCACCGACGGCACCGGGCTGCGCCCCGTGCGCGGGCGGCCGGGCGGCGGGCGGCCGGGCGACGGTCGCGGGGTGGTCGTCCGGACCCTGCGATGGGTGCTGGTCGCCAACCTGCTGGTGGTGGCCGCCAAGCTCTACGTCGGCTTCCGTTCGGGCTCGATCGCCGTGCTGGGCGACTCCGCCCACTCCGGCGTGGACGCCCTCAACAACGTGGTCGCGCTGGTGGCCGTGCGGATCGCCGCGCGCCCGCCCGACGAGGAGCACCCGTACGGCCACGGCAAGTTCGAGACGGTCGGGGCGCTGGCCATCGTCAGCTTCCTCTCGATCA
>CAZEUW010000163.1:0-5838 GCA_964515425.1 uncultured Gemmatimonadota bacterium
TCGAGTCGAGCGCGCCGCCCCGGGAGAGCGCGGGCAGGTACTCGTCGAGCGTGAACGCCTCGACCTCGGCCAGCATGTCCGTGAGCTCTCGGCGCTGCAGCTCTTCCGGGAGCTGTTCGTGATAATGGGCCGCGGCCGCGTAGTAGGGGAGCTTCAGCACCGCCGAGCGCGGCGCGGGCCCCTCGGGCTCCATGCCGAGCCCGGTGGGCGAGACGAGGATCACCCCGTTCAGGTACATCCAGTGTCGGCCCTGGAGCTCGCCGGCCAGCCCGGCCACCCGGGTCGTGCCGTAGCTCTCGCCGATCAGGTACTTCGGTGAACGCCAGCGCTCCTCGCGCGACACGAAGAGGTCGATCCAGTCGGCCAGGTATTCGATGTCGGCCTCGACCCCGAAGAAGGTCTCCCGATCGACGTCGTCGTCCAGCACCCGGGAGAAGCCGGTGTTGACCGGGTTGACGTAGACGATGTCGGCCACGTCCAGGATCGAGTGGGAATTGTCCTCGATCCCGTACGGCTGGACCGGATAGCCCTCCTCGTCGATCACCAGGTGCACGGGGCTGGTGTAGCCGAGGTGCATCCACAGCGAGCCGGAGCCGGGCCCTCCGTTGAAGGAGATGAAGAGGGGCCGCCGCGCGCGGTCCTCGACGTCGGTGCGCTCGTAATAGGTGTAGTGGAGGGCGGCGATCGCCCGGCCGTCGTCGCCGTAGACCGGCTGGGTGCCCGTGGTGACCCGGTAGGGCACGCGCCGGCCCCGGATGGTCACCTCGTCGGTGCTGGTGAGCGCGGTGTCGGGGGGGAGGGAGCGCTCGGGGAGCGAGGCCGGTCCGCTGGCTCTGTGGCGATCGGCGTCGATCGCCGCCTGCTGGGCGTGGACGGAGCCCGCGGGCACGGCGAGCGCGAGCGTGGTGGCGGCGATCGCGACGCGGCGCGCGGCCGCCGGTGCGTCACTCATACGTGTGCCTTCCGTGGCTCGACCAGGAGGTGAGGGCGCGCCGACACGAGTCTCGACGTCCCGGTACGCGGTCGCAACCTACAGCCCTCGCCTCGGGCCGGCGCAACACCGGCCCTCTCCGGCTCGTGGGCGGGCAGCGGGTGCCCGGCGCCTTGTCCCGCGTCGGGCGGGAACTCCAGCTTCTGCATACACGATGCGACTCGGGAGCTTCTCGTCAGGACCACACCCGCCTCCGGGAGGCGCCATGCACAGGGCACGCGACGTCGCCCTGGCGCTGAACCTCGGGCTGTTCCTGATGTGGGGCTGGCGGCCGATTCCCGAGGTGGTGTGGAGCGTCGGGAACCCGGTCGGGTTGGACACCCTGCCCGCCGCCCCGTAGGCTCCCCCCGATCGCCACCCGGCTTCCATCGACGGCACGGCCGCCATGATCCGACGCCACCTCCCGATGTCCCTCGCCTTCCTCCCCTTCGCGGCCGTGATGGCCGCGTCGGTCTCCTCCCCCGCCGCCGCGCAGGACGACGGCGAACCGACGGCCGAGGACCCGAACGTGGTCTACGAGCCGGCGCTCTACGAGGGCATGGACTACCGGATGATCGGCCCCTATCGCGGGGGACGCGTGACCGCGGTGGACGGGCGCCCCGGCCGGCCCGAGACATTCTTCATGGGCTCGACCGGAGGCGGCGTCTGGCGCACGACGGACGGCGGCGAGATCTGGGAGCCCCTCACCGACGACGACTTCGAGGTCGCCTCGGTCGGGGCGGTCGAGGTCGCCGACGCCGATCCGAGCGTCGTCTACGCCGGCACCGGCTCCGCCTGTCTGCGGGGCAACGTCTCGATCGGCCGCGGCGTGTACCGCTCGACCGACGGCGGGGAGAGCTGGCGCTTCGCCGGACTCCCCGAGGCCGGTCAGATCGGGGACGTGATCACTCATCCGGGCGACGCGGACCTCGTCTACGCGGCGGTCCTCGGAGACCCCTTCGGACCGAACGCGCAGCGGGGCGTCTTCCGGTCCACCGACGGCGGTGGAAGCTGGGAGCGGGTGCTCTTCGTCTCCGACAGCACCGGCGCGGTGGACCTGTCCATGAACCCCGACAACCCGAGGGAGATCTACGCCGCGACGTGGCGCGTCGAGCGGAAGCCGTGGACGCTGATCGACGGCGCGCGCGAGGGCGGGATCTGGAAGACGACCGACGGCGGCGAGAGCTGGACGAAGCTGGACGGCGGCCTGCCGGACGGGCTGGTGGGACGGATCGGGGTCAGCGTCTCCCCGGCGGATCCCGACCGGGTCTGGGCACTCGTGACCGCCCCGAAGGGCGAGGGAGGCCTCTACCGGTCGGACGACCGCGGAGAGAGCTGGACCCTCGTGAGCGACGACCGCGATCTGCTCCAGCGCGGCTGGTACTACTCGCACGTCGTGGCCGATCCGGGCGACCCGAACACGGTCTACGTGCTCAACGTCGGGATGCACCGCTCGGTCGACGGCGGCCGCACCTTCGAGCGGATCCGGGTCCCGCACGGCGACGTCCACGACCTGTGGATCGATCCGGCCGATTCCGACCGGATGGTGGTCGGCAACGACGGCGGCGCGCAGGTGTCGGTCGACGGCGGCGCCTCCTGGACGACGATGCTGAACCAGCCCACGGCCGAGTTCTACCGCGTCGAGGTCGACGGCCGCTTCCCCTACCGCGTCTACGGCGCCCAGCAGGACAACTCCACGATCTCCATCCCCGCCTGGGGCGAGGACGGGCTCACCCCCCAGCAGCGCTGGTACTCGGTGGGCGGCGGGGAGAGCGGCCACATCGCCGTCCACCCCGAGGACCCCGACCTCGTCTACGCGGGCAGCTACATCGGCCGCATCGACCGCTTCGACCGGGAGACCGGTCATCGGCGGAACGTGATCCTCTACCCCCAGATGGGCGACGGCGTGGCGCCGCGCGACATGGAGTACCGGTTCCAGTGGAACGCGCCGATCGAGATCTCCCCCCACGACCCGCACCGGCTCTACCACGCCTCGAACTACGTCCATCGCTCGGCGGACGGAGGCATGACGTGGGAGACGATCAGCCCCGACCTGACCACCGACGACGAGAGCCAGCAGGGGCTGCCGGGCGGACCGATCCAGCACGACCACACGGGCGTGGAGGTCTACAACACGGTCTTCGCCCTCACCCTCTCGCCCCACGAGCCGGGCGTGCTGTGGGCGGGGACCGACGACGGACGCGTGCACCTCTCCCGGGACGACGGCGAGAGCTGGACCGAGATCACCCCGGAGGGCATGCCCGCGGGCGGCACGGTGAACGCGATCGAGGTCTCCCCGCACCGGGCCGGCGAGGCCTACCTCGCCGTCTACCGATACCGCGAGGCCGACTACGCCCCTTACGTCTTCCGGACCACCGACCACGGAGCGAGCTGGACGCTGCTCACCGACGGCGAGAACGGCATCCCGTCCGACCACTTCGTCCGCGTCGTCCGCGAGGATCCCGAGCGCGACGGGCTCCTCTATGCGGGGACCGAGTTCGGCATGTACGTCTCCTTCGACGAGGGTGCGCGCTGGCAATCGCTCCAGCTCGACCTCCCCGTGACCCCGATCACCGACCTGGCGGTGCACCGGGGTGACCTGGTCGTCGCCACGCAGGGCCGCTCCTTCTGGGTCCTCGACGACCTGTCGCCCCTCCGGCAGCTGACCGACGAGGTGGCGGCCTCGGACGCCCACCTGTTCGAGCCGCAGGCGGCTTACCGGGTGGACGACGGCGGCTTCAGCGGACCGCGAGCGCCCGACCCGCGCCCCGACGGCGCCCGACTCCACTACTGGCTGGCGGAGACGCCCGACGCGCCCGTCACGCTCGAGGTGCTCGACGCCGGGGGCACCGTCGTGCGCGCCTTCACGAGCGACAGCGCCGAGGCGGAGGCGCGGGACCTCGAGGCCCTTCCCTCGGAGCCGGGGATGCATCGGTTCACGTGGGATCTGACCTATCCGGGCCCCGACGTGGTCGAGGACGCCGTGATGTCCCTCGCGACCACCGGCGGGTTCCCCGCGCCGCCCGGCGAATACCGGGTCCGGCTCACCGTCGGTGACGTCGTCCAGACGCGACCGCTCGAGGTGCGGAAGGACCCGCGGCTCGAGGCGATCACGCAGGAGGACCTCCGGGCGCAGTTCGAGCTCACCCGGCGGGTGCGCGACGCGCTCACCGAGGTCCACGACGGGATCCGGCGGCTGCGGTCGGCGCGCGAGCAGGTCGGGGAGGTCGCCGATCGGGTCGAGGAGGCCGGCTACGACGCGGCCTTCGTCGACGCCGTGCGGAGCTCGGCCGACTCGCTCGCGTCGACGCTGACGGCGATCGAGGAGGGGCTGATGCAGACGAAGAACGAGAGCGGACAGGACCCGCTGAACTTCCCGCCGAGGCTCGACAACCAGGTCGCCTACCTCTACACGCACCTGCTCGAGGCGGACGGGCGCCCCACCGAGGGGAGCCGGCGGCGATTCCGGGACCTGCAGGAGGAGCTCGCCGACCCGCTCGGACGACTCGGGGAGACGCTGGAGCGCGACCTCGCGGCCTTCAACGCGCGGCTCGAGGAGGAGGACGTGCCGCACGTGATCGTGCCGACGGAGTGATCCGATGAAGAGCTGTCCCGACTGCCTGGCCGAGATCCCCGCCGACGCGGCGTTCTGCCGCCACTGCGGCGAACGGGTGGAGGGAAAGCGCTGCGAGGCGTGCGGCGCCCGAAACTGGGACGAGGCGCGCGTGTGCCGCTGGTGCGGCGAGCGCTACGAGCCCACCGGGCACCAGGTCGACTTCGAGGCCTTCGAGGTGACCGCGGAGCTGGTGCCGACCGTCCTCTTCCGCGGCCGCTTCCTCCCCAAGTCGATCGCGCTCACCCAGGAGAAGATCGTGGTCCGCACCCCGGGTCCCTTCCACCTCAGCCAGGGGGAGGAGGAGATCCCCTGGGCGAAGGTCGCCGGCTTCGACTACCACGAGGGCATCGTGTGGGACCGGGTCCGAATCGAGACGCGCGGCCAGTCCTCGACGACGATGGAGTGCCTCGCGAAGTCGGACGGCGGGCGGATCCGGGAGCTGCTCCAGCGGCTGGAAGTGTGAGGGGCGGGTCGCGGCGGGGGGAGCTCCGAGCGTCCGGCCGTCCTCTGATCTGGCTCGGGCTCGCCTTCGGGATGGCCGCGATCGCCGTCGCCGGCTTCTGGCCCTCCTACTGGGGTCCCCTGCTCGCCGGGACCCTCGACCTCCACCCGCTGCTCCACGTCCACGGGATCGTCTTCACGATCTGGATGGCGCTCTTCGCGGCGCAGGCGGTTCTCGTACATCGGGGCCGCACCGACCTCCACGTGCGGCTCGGCAGGACACTCGGCGCGGGCTGGGCCCTCGTCCTCGTGACGGCCGGGCTGGCGGTGACCTTCGCGACGATCGCCCCCGGCGTCGGACAGGACTTCGCCACGCTGGCCGCGTTCTTCGAACAGCTTCCGATCCCTCTCGGGGACCTCGTCGCCTTCGTGGTGCTCTTCGGCGCGGCGATCGTGCTGACCGATCGCCCAGAGGCCCACAAACGGCTCATGGTCCTCGCCACCGTGGCGCTCCTGGCTGCTCCGACCGCCCGGCTCCTGCTCCTGGTCGCCGAACCCGGTCCGGCCTTCTTCGCCCTGCTCACCGTGGCGCCCCTCGTGCCGGCTCTGGTCGCGATCGGCCACGACCGGTACCGACGGGGCCGGGTGCATCCGGCCTACTGGGCCGGGATGGTCGTGCTGGCCCTGAACGCCTCGAGGTTTTCGTGGCTGGGAACCGAGACTTGGAGGGATCTTTCGGCCCGAATGGCCGAGGTGGTCACGGCCGCCCTGCTGCCGCTCCTCTGAGTCGCGACCAGCTCGCAGCCACGCT